>JBNMPD010000136.1:0-8516 GCA_051276225.1 Flavobacteriales bacterium | reverse complement strand
CAGGGTATCATTACCGATAATATTGGTCTTAAAATTAGATTGAAGCTAAAACCAGAGCTTGCAAATATAAAGGTAGGCACCTACGAACTGTTGCCGTCAATGAGTGCATTAGATTTACTGGAGTTGTTCTCAAGTGGAAAAGAGCTACAATTTTCAATCAGTTTAATTGAAGGGCTGAATTGGCAGGAGTGGTTATTAGTTTTTAAGTCTCATCCGCAGATACAATTTGCGGATGATTTTTATAAACAACTTGAAAAAATAACAGAGCCTTTACCAAAACAGTCGATTGAAGGGTTTTTATTACCTGATACTTATTATTTTGTGGCGCAGACAAATGCAATTGAACTCGTCAAGCGAGCACATATCAGTATGCAACAGTACTTAAATAATGCATGGCAGAACCGTGCACTAGATTTGCCTTATTCTTCGGTTTATGAAGGTTTAATCATGGCGTCTATCATCGAAAAAGAAACGGGCGTAGCAGAAGAACGTGCGCAGATATCAGGCGTGTTTGTTAACCGACTTAATCTTAAAATGCGCCTACAGACTGATCCTACTGTTATCTATGGCATGGGTGAAAATTTTGATGGCAATATTAGGCGTAAAGATTTAAAAACTGCAACGCCTTACAATACCTATGTTATTAAAGGATTGCCGCCAACACCTATCGCTATGCCAAGTAAATTAGCCATCGATGCTGCTTTTAATCCGATTGAAACACAAGACCTATACTTCGTTTCTAAAGGTGATGGTAGCCATAAATTTTCCACCACATTGCAAGAGCACAATATTGCAGTGCGTAAATACCAATTAAACAAATAAGAGAATATTAGTTGCAGACAACAGGTAAATTTATTGTTATCGAAGGCTTAGAAGGCGCGGGGAAAAGTACTGCTGTGGCCATTATTACTCAAGCAATATCAGCGACAGGCCATACAGTAGTCAATACCAGAGAGCCCGGTGGCACCGCAATGGCCGAAGCGATTAGAGATGTTGTCAAACATAACTGGCAAGACGAAAAAGTCACAGTGGAAGCTGAATTGTTATTGATGTACGCGGCTAGAGCGCAGCTAGTACAAAATATTATATTACCAAATTTACAAAAAGGTCATTGGGTACTTGGCGATCGACACGACATGTCATCACAGGCCTATCAAGGTGGCGGTCGACAGATTGATCATGACATGATCGAAAATTTAAGAGCCATCACCCTAAAAAACTTTAGACCTGATTTTACTTTATATATGGATGTTGAACCTAAAGAAGGACTTAAACGTGCAAAAGGACGTGGTGAACTAGATCGTATCGAACAAGAAGATTTGAGTTTCTTTGAGCGAACTAGAGAGCGTTATTTGTTTTTAGCAGAGCAAGATAAGAAGTGTGTAGTAATCAATACCATGCAAAGTTTGCAGTCAGTTCATAAAGATGTTGAGTTAGCTATTAATAAGTTTTTGGAGAGCTGAGTGTTTCCTTGGTTGGACAATTCATTTAAACAATTAAGTAGCAGAATAGCAGATAATAAATTGCATCACGCTTTACTTATTCAAGGCCCATCAGGCATAGGTAAATCAAGCTTTGTTTTGCAGCTAGGTCAATTGCTGTTATGCAAAGCTAGGCAAGGGCATAAGGTGTGCGGACAATGTCAGTCCTGTTTATTAAATTCTTCCTCTACGCATCCAGACTTACATGTGGTGGAATCCGATAAACAAATTGGAGTTGAACAAATACGTGATGCCATCAAGAAGTTAATTAGCTCTGCTCATATGTCTGGCGCAAAGGTATTGATTATCTATGATGCTCACACTATGACTGAATCAAGTGCTAATGCGTTACTTAAAACATTAGAAGAACCCACTGCCAATACATTTTTGCTACTCACCACTGATAAACCAGAGCGGCTATTACCTACAATCAAAAGCCGCTGTGAAAAGTTAGCTCTACCTTTACCCACTTTAGATTCCACACTTGCTTGGGTGAAAACACAGTATAATGCCGAGATAGATGTTAATTTTGCTAAGCTATTTAGTGCTCGTCCACTGGCATTATTAGCAGAGTTACAAGAAGAACAAAACTTTACCTATGAAATATTTAGTGCTGGGTTAGACACTTTGTTACAAGGCCACACAAGTGCTATGCAACTAGCTATTGATTGGCAGACTCATGCGGATAAGGTCATTAAATGGACCCAATATTGGGCAAGACAGCAATGTGTTAACCAGATGTCTGAAATGGTGTGGCAGTTAAATTTACAAGCGACTAAAGTTACTCAGCAATTGCGTAACCCCGGAGTAAATAAAACGTTAGTGTTAACAGAGCTATTTGATAAACTTGCTTCAGTAAAAACCGCTTAAACTTAATTTTATTAAAATGGAAAATGACGTGTTTGTTGATTCACATTGCCACTTAGACCGATTAGATAAAACCCCAGAAGAACTCACAGACATACTCAATTTTGCAAGAAATCGTGGTGTTGAACATTTTTTATGCGTTTCAGTGTCTGTTAAAGACTTTCCTGCGATGTTAGATACCGTTAAAAGGTTTAACGATGTATCTGTTTCTTGTGGTGTACACCCATTACATCAAGAAGATGCTTGTAGTTATGATGAGCTATTGCAAACGGCTGATAACGAAGAAGTAGTGGCTATAGGTGAGACTGGCTTAGATTATTTTTACAGTGCAAAAACCAAGTCAGTGCAGTTAACATCTTTTGTTGATCATATCAAAGTAGCCAATAAGCTTAAAAAACCTTTAATTATTCATACTCGAGATGCTCGCGAAGATACCATTGATTTACTTAAACAGCATAAGGACCCCTCTATAAAGGGTGTGCTTCACTGTTTTACCGAAACGTGGGAAATGGCTCAAGCGGCCATAGAATTAGGCATGTATATCTCTATATCTGGGATTGTCACTTTTAAAACGGCAACTGAATTACAAGAAGTGGTAAAAAATATCCCTCTAGACAAGTTACTGATCGAAACCGACTCACCTTGGTTAGCACCAGTTCCACATAGAGGTAAACCTAATCAACCAGGGTTTGTAAGAGAAGTTGCAGAATTCATTGCTAATCTTAAAGGTATAAGTGTGGATGAGTTGGCTAATATAACGACGAATAATTTTTATGACTTATTTGCTATCAAGCGAGCTCAATAAATACGTTATTAAGACAACAGTTAAGAAACAGCGTCTTTATCGTCATAAGATACAGGAGCCATTGACTTAATAAAAAGTTATAGCGTGATGCGGTTTTTAGTTATTACCTACCTACCGCAGCACTTTTTAAATTTCTTAGTACTACCGCACAAACATTGGCTATTACGCTGTGGAGTATATTCTCCCGAGCCTTTTTGCATCACTCCATCGGCATACCACCACTTTCCAGCTTCAAAAACAAAGTCTGATACTTCATGCATAACATAATAAGCATTATCCACTTGATAGAAGGCTTTAAATTCTACCTTAGCAGTGGTTTTGTCGCAGTGATGTGCTAAAACTTGCAGGGATAACCATTGTGTATCTTGAGCACTGGTCGCTAACTCGTTAATTGTTAGTTTAGTGCGTTTGGCTGGTGAGTAGGTTTCTAAAATATACTGATAATTATTAATCGAATAAGCGGTGAAACGCGAACGCATTAATGCCTCGGCATTTTTAGCATCCACATTGCCATTAATAATAGGCTGACAACATTCTTTAAAAACTAATGTACTACCACAAAAACAGATTTTAATCATGATCTTAGAAGTGTTCTGACCTAAGGGGTTTACTGACAAAGCCTAGGCGATTGCACTGCGTATAGTCAATATCAATGTTTACTAGAACTGCCTCCAGAGCCTAAATACTTACCAAGGCCCTTTTACAACATTATTTTTTTGATTTCTGTTTGGCATTAAGTTGACCAATGCCACTTTGTAATCAAGACATAGCTGCTTGAGGCGTTTAAAGCTTATTTCATCCAATGACAATTGTTCAACAAACAAATTTTCACATTGACCGCCAACAATAATCTTTTCAAGCCACAGTAATAAGCATTGAGGTTTGGGTTTAACCAAATGTATGCAATTAGCCTGTTTATCAGAAAATCGAATGTGATTGGCCACTAAAAAAGTCCATTTACTTATATGTTTAACATTTATACCTTTATTATGACCAATACCTGCTGGCACTTGCATGGTGGCTAGTGGTGAAGAGCTATTTGTAAATGTATGTAAACTTTCCATAATGGTTTCTTAATAGTGACTTTATATACAGTGGATGAATATACAGTAGTACTGTATAAAACATCATGCAAGCTTTTTTTTGCTTAATTAGGTTTTGGTGTGTTTATTCGATCGGGTCTACATTTAATTGGCCAATCAAAGCCTAATAAGTCACTAAAACAAAGTTGGAGTTGCTTTAACTAATTGTTTCTCTGGTAATTGCGGAAGAAGGCATAAACAAGCTGCTGTATAACTTAGAAGCAAATCCATCGGTCATGCCCGATATATAATCAGCAATCACCCTGTGTCCGTTACCCGCGTTATTCGCTTCTATCCATCGTTGACATGTATTCTCAGGCAGTAACCTTTGCGGATCGGATGCAAAAGCCTGAAATAATTCCATGACTATTTGTTGGCCTTTGTATTCGATCATTTGTATTTCAGGTTTCCTGATGACGCGATGAAACACATATGCTTTAAAAATGCTCAGAGCTTGATCAAAAGGTGCGTTGAAAACGGCATTGTATTTAAGTAAATCTTGTTCAAACTCTGGTGTAATTTGGGTTATTTGAATATTAGTAATAAAACAATTAACTAACGCACCTATGGCATCTTTACGCTCATGATGATGCTGACTAAACAGTTTTTCGCTAAGCGCTACTATATTTTGGTTCATCCAATCAATATCTAATGTGAGAAGCGGGTCAACGATTTCTTGATTAAATTGTGACTGGTTAACTATGCCCATCACAATGGCATCTTCAAGATCATGAATACCATAAGCAATATCATCTGCCAACTCCATAATTGAACAATCGAAAGACTTAAATACTGTCTTGTGATGGTTTTTGTGGGCAGTGTTAAATTGCATAAATCGTTGTATATCATGATTAGAAAAGCCCTCAAGTAACCATTCAAAGGACTCTTTATCACATTCATACAACCCTTTGGGTGGATGCCAAAGCGACGCCTTAACCTGCCTATGGGATACTGAATTTTGCTCTTGTGGCGGCTGATTAAGTTGCGGCAAATAGTTGGGATACTTTATCAAGCCTAACAACGTGCGCCTGCTAAGATTCATCCCGTGTTCGGCAGTATAAGGCTCGAGTTTAGTGACTATTCTAAAGGTTTGACCGTTTCCTTCAAATCCGCCATGATTGCGCATCATGTAATGTAATGCCACCTCACCACCGTGACCGAAGGGAGGATGACCGATATCATGGGCTAAACATAATGCCTCAATTAAGGTGTCATTCAAGCCTAAGTGTTGGGTTAACTCAGTATGCTTATTTCTTAATTGCGCTGCTATTCCTTGACCAATTTGTGACGCTTCCAATGAATGAGTCAGTCGAGTGCGATAAAAATCACTCATGCCTGCTCCTAATACCTGGGTTTTTGCCTGTAATCGTCTAAATGCAGCTGAATGTAGAATTCTAGCTTTGTCGCGTTGATAAGGAGTGCGATGATCACCTAAGCGTTGAAGTTTTTGGCTGTGCCTGCGTTGTGTCCATATTTCCATAACTTACATCTGCTCCACGTGTATTCATTGAGGCGAACTACTTTAGGTTTATGTGACCAGATGCTCATGTGTTAATCAAGCCATCTTACAATTTTGTTCGCTATCAAATGTGAAATACTAGATATGCATCATTAATTTAGGTGATTTTTGATTATATAATTACAGATCTTCTTGTGTGATTTCGTCAAGGCTTAAACTAAAGCTAGGCACATAAGCTTTAATAAAATAATCAACCTCTTGTGAATGATAATCCTTTAACATTTTGTCTAAGCGTTTTTTAGCTAATTCAAATTCTTTATTACCAGCAGAAAGTTCTTCCAGTGTTTTAAGATAGGCACAGATGACATCTGCAGCTTTCACGATAAAGGCAATGTCTTTGTTGTGATAATGATGGTCAATCAGTTGCGCATAGTCTTCTCTGAACTCATCTGGCGCCATGTTGATCAGTTTTTGCTCTGCAAGCTTTTCTATCTTCTTATATTCATCACGTATAATGGGGTTTGAATATTTTACAGGGGTGGGTAAATCCCCGGTAATGACTTCCGATACGTCATGAAACATAGCAATGGTGGCGACTTGATTAGGATCTAATTCACCATCAAAGTATTTATTACGGATCAGGGCTAAAGCATGGGCTACCATAGCCACTTGTAAGCTATGTTCTTGGACATTTTCTGTCCTTATATTGCGCATTAATGGCCATCTATTGATTAATTTCATCCGTGACAGATGCGCAAAAAAGTGACTTTGATTCGGAGAAACACTGTTCATGTGTCTAGATAACCTGCTTATAACTTTTGAAGAAGTTTGCAATGCCTTCAAGTGCTAATTTTAATACCTCAACATGAGGCAGAAATACTAATCTAAAGTAACACCCTTCTTTAATATTAAACGCAGAGCCGTGTACTAATAATATTTTTTCTGTTCGTAACAAATCAAAGATCATTTGTTCGTCGTTAGTAATATTGAACTTTTCAGCATCTACCTTAACAAAACAATACATGGCACCCTTGGGCATAATACATTCAAGGCCATCTATTGCATTTAACATTTCAAATGCCATGTCCCTTTGAATTTTTAGTCGTCCGTCGTTACCGATAAGTTCGTTAATGCTTTGATATCCACCCAAGGCTGTTTGTATTGCATGTTGGCTGGGTACATTTGCACACATTCGCATGGATGATAAAATATTCATCCCTTCAATATAGCTTTCGGCGATCAATTTGTTGCCACTGACTACCAACCACCCAGCTCGAAATCCTGCTATGCGATAATTTTTTGATAAACCACCCATAGTGATACAGAAAATATCAGTCGCCATTGATGCAATGCAGTGGTGTTTTGCATCGTCATATAAAATTTTGTCATAGATTTCATCACTGATCACAACCAGTGAAAATTCTCGCGCCAGCTCAATAATTTGTTGTAATAATTCTGGGCTGTATACTGCACCAGTGGGGTTATTAGGATTAATTAACACTATTGCTTTGGTTCTGTCAGTAATTTTGTTGCGTATGTCTTGTATATCAGGTTGCCAACCATTGGTTTCATCACAGCGATAATGTATGGGTACACCAGATGCGAGACTTACCGCTGCTGTCCAAAGTGGATAATCTGGTGCAGGGATCAACACTTCATCATCGTTATTTACCAGACCCTGCATAGCCATAACGATAAGTTCACTCACACCGTTACCAATATATACGTCTTCTACTTTGACGTTTTTTAGATTTTTCTGCTGATAATATTGCATGACCGCCACACGTGCCGAATAAATACCATTTGAATCTGAATAACCTTGGGATTTTGGTAGGTTATGGATCACATCTTTTAATATATCGTCAGGTGCTTCAAAGCCGAATGGGGCAGGGTTACCAATATTAAGTTTTAATATTCGATGACCCTCATCTTCCATCTTTTTCGCTTCTGTTAAAATGGGTCCACGTATTTCGTAACACACGTCTTCTAACTTTTTTGACTTATTAATTTTTTTCATTGATTCTAAATAATCTCCTACACGGGATGACAGACTAAACTAACAAGGGTAAGGCTGTTAAGTGTTTAATTAGCTATGGTATATAAAAACGCTAAATGAGTTCACAGTTAACACATACTGTCATATCCAATTACATTAGTAATTTGATCTTTGGCACCTTTTAATATTTGATGAATAAAAGATAGTTACTGAGAAAAATAAGATGCCTGTTCCATTATTATGGCTTGGTGTTGTTGTCATAGCTCTATTAGCGGGTACTAATTATAGAAATTATAAGAGGTTTAATGAGTCTATTTGAGCATACTGGTATCTGGGTAAACGCTAATATTTTGGAACTAAAAGGCAATGGTCTTACACGATGTGTATCCCCCAGTAGATTTTTACAACAACGAAGCGGTGATTATATTTACATAGCTTGTGATGATAAACATAATCCTTTGATACAGCTAGGTGCAGCTGACAGGGCCACCTCTCTGCTTTTTAGTTATTCTGATTATGATGTTATCAGTAATAATTGCCACAAATCTGTATGGCATTGTATTTCAGCAGAAGTCATCCCACTTTCCCAGTTTTCTAAACTGAACCAGAATATAGCTGAACATTTTGCGACAATAATTCATTGGTATCCACTTAATTAATGATCGTATTTGGACATTCCTCACGTAGTATATATTTCAACAACTCCATAAAAAATCGATAAGCGCCTTCTACATCATTGAAAATTTGACCTTTCTATAGCTGAACGCATGTATACTTTTTTTGTTGTTGGAGTAAAATAAATCTCAAGCATAACTATTAAATAATC
>JBNMPD010000135.1:0-8550 GCA_051276225.1 Flavobacteriales bacterium | reverse complement strand
ACGACAAAATAAGTATCAGAGAGGGGTAAGTCCACCACTACATTACCTAAAAACAGACCTGTTAAACCGCCAATCGTAAAGGTAGATACAAAACCAAGAGCAAACAACATAGGAACATTAAGACGAATATTGCCATGCCAAATGGTCAAAACCCAGTTATAGACCTTGATGGCTGTAGGTACAGCAATAATTAAAGTCGTTGTGGCAAAAAAGTAACCAAACATCGGGTTCATACCACTGATATACATATGGTGCGCCCACACTACAAAACTCAGTACACCAATACCCACTATCGCCCACACCATCATCCTATATCCAAAGATGTTTTTGCGTGCATGAGTACTGATCAGATCAGATACAATACCAAAGGCAGGCAGTGCAACGATATAAACTTCAGGATGACCAAAAAACCAAAAAAGATGTTGAAATAAAATAGGACTGCCACCTTCATGGTCAAGTTGTTGTCCCATAGACAAGATGGCTGGCATAAAAAAACTGGTACCTAAGGTTTTGTCAAATAACATCATCACAGCGCTAACAAACAAGGCAGGAAAAGCCAACAAAGCCAGTACCGTTGCCATAAAAATGCCCCAAACTGTCAGTGGCATACGCATTAGGGTCATGCCTCTAGTACGTGCTTGCAACACAGTGGTGACATAATTCAAACCACCCATTGTTGCCGCCACAATGAAAATAGCTAATGACACCAACATCAGAATGATCCCCCAATCGGAGCCTGGTGTGCCTGGCAAAATAGCTTGTGGAGGATAAAGCGTCCAACCTGCACCAGTAGGTCCACCAGGAACAAAAAAGCTGGCCATTAAAACAATCACTGCCAACAAGTAAAACCATACACTGAGCATATTCACAAATGGAAAAACCATATCTCTAGCTCCCACCATAAGCGGGATTAGGTAATTGCCAAAGCCGCCTAAAAAAATCGCCGTCAGTAAATAAATTACCATTATCATGCCATGCATAGTGACAAACTGATAATAAGAACTGGGGTCGATAAAATCAAAACTACCTGGAAAACCCAGTTGTAAACGCATCAAACCAGAAAGCACCAATGCCACAATACCTACCAAAATAGCAATAACCGAATATTGGATAGCAATAACCTTATGATCCTGACTCCAAACATACTGAGTAAAAAAGCTGCTTGGCTCGTGCATATCGTGATCTAATTCATTTTCCATCTGCTACTCCGCATTATTTTTGCTTAGTTGATCTGGCGTTTATAACGTCTTCATAAATTCTATAAGTGCCAACGCTTCTTGTTTATTAATAACAGGCGGAGGCATTACAGGTGGGAAACCTTTAACAATTTTTGCGTTGGGTTGGAATATGGACTCTTTGAGGTACGCGTCATCTACCACAATATTTTGACCACTAGCTAATTGTCTCTGACTGCCAAATATTCCTTGCCATGTGGGTCCTAACATTCGCGAACCATCTTGACTATGACAGGCTGTACAGCCCTTTGATTGGGCTAGTGCAGCACCAGAAAGCGTTACATTATTATTGTACTGCGTTTGATCATCTGCGCCTTTTTCTTTGATATAAGCACTCAAGGCTACTATCTGTAAGTCAGTTAATAGCATGGCCGGCATAATAGGTGCAAAACCTGTCACTAACTTTGCAGCAGGATTTAAAATAGACTCTTTTAAATAAGCTTCATCTACTAACACAGATTGTCCATTAGCTAGTATTTGAGTTTTACCAAACAAACCTTTCCAAGTTGGGCCTATGGAACTATCTGTGAAATTATGGCATGCAAAACAGCCACTAGTTTTTGCGACTTCCTGTCCACTTTGTGCCAACACACTGAGTTTTTCAGAGCTGTTGTTAATCATTGAAGCGGCAAAAGTAGGCTTCTCCAACAGCCACTCATCAAAGTTTTGTTGTTGCATAACCTTAACGTAACCACGCATATTGAAATGACCGACACCACAAAATTCTGCACACAAAATTTCATATTCGCCAATAACAGTGGGGGTAAGCCAAATGTAAGACACAGTGCCGGGCACCATATCCATCTTCACTCTAAACTGGGGTACATAAAAATTATGTAATACGTCTTTAGAACGCATCAATATTTTGACTGGCTTATCAACTGGCAACACAAGCCGATTACCGACCACCAACACATCGTCTTGCCCTGTTGGATCGAGTGGGTCGACGCCAAAAGGGTTATCAATACTAATATTTTCAATAGCACTTTTACCCAATTGGTTATCGTCACCGGGAAACCTAAAACTCCAACTCCATTGCTGACCCACCACTTCAACTACGCTGGCATCCTCTGGCACATTGACAAAATCTGAGTAAACCGCTAATCCGGGTGCCAACATGGCGATAATGCCAACACTGGTGACGATGGTCAGCCATATTTCTAGCTTTTTATTTTCAGGTTCATATTTAGCTTTTCGATTTTTATCATGGCGATATTTTATAACTGCAAAAGCAATAAAAAAGTTTATCGCAATAAAAACAATACCCGTAATAATGAGTGTGATGACCATAATGTCATCAATAGATCCCCAGTTAGACGCCAATGGCGTCATTACCCAAGGTGATAAAAAATGGAATACAATCGATCCAACGACAATTAGGATCAATGCTATAGCGATGCCCATATCAGCCCCTTATTATTAGTCTTTTTGCTGAAATTATTGTTGCTTTCATTGCTCAGCTTATGGGGGTGACGGCGAACTCACGCCAGACAAAAAACATCACACCCAAAGTTGAAACTGATGTAAAAGGGCCATCATCAAGCCAATAACCCAGTTAAGTTTCAACTAATTACTAACCAGTGTAGGTGCTGATCATAAATTGTGCGAATTGGCTTTTAAACAGAATTTAAATATGTAAAAGAACATCTTATCTAAAGCATTACAGCTGCTACTGCCAAGATATTCTTTCTAGAACGTTAATCCGCAGATGTCTCATGAGTGGTTTTGTGAAATAAATGAGATGATAAAGAAGTTTTTCTTGGATACATCAACAACAAGGTTTGATACATTTTTTGTTGACGTAACCCTGCCCTGCTATGACTCATAAGCATCAATAACTGCTGCCAACCTTTGGGGCAATCCTGTTCTAATTTAGCGAAGTATTTTTGCTGAGCATCAGGATAATGTTGTTTAATAATCCTCTCTTCTAACCCGTTATATTCAGGTAATAACAGGTGTGAATAACCTCCACTAACAGCGATACGAAGACCTGATAAGTCATAGTCACCAAAGTAAATAGAAGCTTTATCACCTTGCGAATTTAGCCATTTTTTAAGTAAGGTTTTGCAAGCCGTTGAGTGGTGTTTGTCACCACGGTAAATCACCAATGGGTTGGATAAACTGGTATACGATTTATACTCAAACCAGTCATTAAAACTATCACGATTTTCCACTATGACTAGGCAGTCAAAATTTTCTAGTATTAACTGGGAAACATCTAATTCGATATTAATCTGATGGCTTAAATAAAAATCTTGGCCTACAACATCAAGGATTTTTGCCGAAGCAACAGCAGCCAGTAACAAGTGATGAGTCGGTTTAAGCTGTCCCTGTTTTTCATTTGGGTTTCTTTGTGCAGCACTTCTGTGGGTATCTTGATCAAAGTTGTCAAAAATACTGGCGTACTTTTCATCTAATAAAATTTGATTTATTAGAGCTATATACTCTCTATCAAACCGATACGTCTTTTTAGGTTTAACCCATTTACCAGGCTCAAACTCTAAATCCTCACACCAGCTTAAAATGCCTATCAATATGTTACTTGCTTGCACCACACTATTTTCATCATGCATCAGTGTATTGTGTTGTGCAGCTAACAGTCGTTTTGCTTTTAAGCCGAGATCATACGCCATAGATTGGCCTAACCTGTCGCCTGGTAATCATCAGAAAAGCGCATACTGACTGTTACATCTTTAATAATATGTAACTGATTAAAACGGCTTTGCTGTGCACTGTCTTTTTCTAACATAAAGCTTTGTTTGTTTTGATGAGGCAAACCTTGGTGTTCAGCCACAATTTGGAATAGCCACATTTCTGGCTCCCAAGGTAGTTCATTTTCAGCCAAATAATCCACTCCACTTAATGCTTGAGGGCTTTCTATTACCTGAATAAAGAAGTCTTCTACATCTTTTGCGAGTTGTTTTTGTTCTGTGGCTACTAAGTTTTGCACAGCGAGTGTAAAACCTTCCGTTTGCCTTTCTGACTGTGAGTTTTGTTCTGGCTCTCTTGGCACAGCGCGGGCAAGCTCTGCTAACGCATAACTATCTTGTGGCCGATCTAAGGCAATAAAGGCGTGAGCATTGATACCACGGGCTTGATTAACCACTGCAGGGACTTGACTACGATTGGGGTAATCACCAATCTGGAAATTAGGATGCTGACGTAAAAAAGCACTCATACGATTGATTAACAAAGCTCTGCCTTGCTGCTGACGAAAACGTGCCATTAATAACACTAAGCGCTTTTGTACTTCTAGCAATGAGCCTGAATGTTCAGAAATACGCGCCTGTAACTGACTGACTAATAACTTGCGTAACGCGCCATCGCTGCCAGCAAGTTGGATAAGATCATCAAAGTTGATAATGCCAAAACCGTCGAGTATCCGTCTTAGTTGACGTTGGGCAAGTTCGATTTCCAAAATTTTATCATCCAAACTACTCACAAATCCAAATTCAGTATTGAGCCTATGCCAAATACTGTCAATGGCATCACCAAACTGCCCAGTCATGTCTTGCACACGCTCAATAAGTAGCTGCATATGATGCTCACTCGCCGCATAATCACCTTTCTGCCTTGCCGCTTGTAATGATTGAACACGGGTATGAATTTGGTCAAGGTGTTCAGCTACATCTGAATTAATTTGCCTTTTTCGTTCGTCTTGGGTCAAGCTGGCAATCAATTCGTTGACTATCGGTCGTAAGCTTAAAGACTGTTCATCAGGGTAAAACAACACACGGCTATCCAACAATTTTTGGAGTGTTTGTTGTGAAAAGGCTAATTCATTTATATGCCCTTCCAAATAGCCTTGCATTAAGGCATCAGCATGTTTGCCGATTAATTCTAGACGTTCTTTACCTAATTCAAACAATGGATTACTTTGGGCTGGGCTTTTTTGCTTAGGAGCCCGACTCAAAACATTGCCTCCTGTTCAGGGATCTCATCATCAATCGGTAGGTTCTCTTCGTCTTTGATAAAACGCACCAACTCAATGAGATGTTCAACTTTACCGGTGACAATATAAAAAAGTCTATCTTTATGAGGCTGATATAAATAACCTAACTCCTTGATCCGCTTAAAGACTTGTTTAATTTGCATGTCAGGTTTGTCACTGCTGGACTTAAATACTTTATCATTAGCAAGGTGAGCTAAGCGTTGAATAAGAGATTGATTATCCACTACTTTGGATTCAAAATCTTGCAACTTAATCGTATCACCCGCGCTTAGAGCTCCATCACGACCTAGGGCTTCTTGCACCAACTGCATCCATACCAACATAGGTAATAAGGATTGCACTGTGCTTGTGAACTGCTGTCCAAGATGCATCCGGGCATTTTGGGTTAAATCACAATAAGCCAAAAAATATACCGAACCATCATCATTTTTTGCCACACGCCTATTAAGAGGTCTTAAAAAATGGTTTAGATCATCCACCAGCTCATCGTTTTGTAACTTATGAAAACTATGTTCGTCTGTGACAGTACAAATAAACTCACCTTCTAACAAGCGCTCTAATAATGGACCATGTTCTATCATGCGTTCACCTGTGCTGATTCAGTGGTTGAGGTTTGACCCTGTTGTAAGCGGTGTGCAATACGGCTTAGTTTTGGTTCAATTTTTTCTAAATGTTGTTTCTGTTTATCAATCAAATATCGATGTTTAAATAACATTAACACATCAGATTCTGGGTTCGGGAAAGCACCCAATATGTGAATATGATTATCGTCACAAGCTTTAAACAGTTTTTCTACATTGTGATATGCCAAGGTGCCAATTTCATCAATAGGCCAGTGGATATGGACATTGGCTTGATTACGCAACAAACGGGTAAAGGCTAATAAAAATTTACACAAAATCAAATAAGCCATACCGTGACTTGACGACTCAAGCAGTTGCCTGTCATTTTTAATCACTAAGTCAGAACCACCTTCATTTAGATGTAACTCCAAACGCAACAGCGATTCGATGCTGTAGTTAGCGTCATTGGGTAACACCTCAACTACATCAGCCAAATTATCCAAATACGCTTCGCTAGGCAGAAAATCGTCAGACATGCTCCATTTGTTGTATTGCTGAGCGAAACGTTTCAGTGGAGTCCAGAAATTAAGCTCATCAACAGTAGAAATAATCTTTACTTCAGAGCGGGCGATGCCGTCCAAAATCAAATCATCCGATACTTCGTCAGTCAGGCGCTTACTTTGTTGGGCGATTTTACGATTGATATCACTAAAAACAGTAAAAAATTTGTTTAAATCACCCCCTATAGTTTCTCCTTGCTCCACAATTTGACGCTGACGAGACTCTAAAATACTCAATAAACGCTGTAAAATAGGTAAGCGTTCGCGCACATTGGCGTCTTCATCCAACACTCTAAAAGCTTGCAGCATAGTATCGAGAAAATCTTTTCCTGCATCTTTGCCTAGTGTGGCTTCAAACTCATTCAGCGATTCTTTTAATTTTTTCTCGCCACGACTTCGGCTTTCCAGCGCTTCGGTACAACGGTTGATACGTTCCGCTTGTTCACCTAGGTTAATATTTTGCTCATCTGTTGGCTTAAAAGAAAATACGATTTGACTGAGCTGGCCTACCATAGGCTCAATTTCTATCATCAAAGAACTAAACCCAGACAAGTTTTTGTCCACTGCTAACAATACTTTGGATAACTCAGTACGTGTAGTTTGGTACTGATTGCCCAAGGTGGTTTGTTGCTGTTCTAGCTGCAGCGCAAGACCCTTTAAGTCAGCTTCTTGTTCGAGTAACTCTGGGCGTTGTTTCAACCAATCACTCTGCACAAAGGTTTTATATTCGTTTAGTTCATCACGTCTTGAAGTCACCGTTTGAAGATAATTTTTTAACGTTTCAATTTGTTGCTTAAGCTCTCGTAAGGTATTTGGGTCAATGTCTTGGTTGGCTAATTCTTGATTAAAAGCGTTTTCAAGTTGTTTAATTTGTTCACGATTTTGTTGTCGTTTATGATTAACCTGACGCTCTAACTCTTCAATCTGTTCATCTAAAACGGCTAATTCATATTGCCAGCCATTCTTAAATTCCAAAAGTTGTTCTTCAAAATCAGACTTTAATAAGTCAATAACATTTTGTTTTTGCAATAAAATTTGCTGTTTTTGATCTAACTCGTGTTGTAAAGCTTGTTGTGCTTGTTGCTTACGCTTTTCTAAGACTACTTTTAGCTCATCGACAAAGCGTTGTTTAGCAATTCGTGCATAATCTGATTCTTGTTCTGCTTCTTCAAAAGCGCGATTTTGCTTAGCCACAATTTCTCGCTGTAACTCAGCCTCTCGATGACATTCGTCAAGTTCAGACTCTGCTTGTTTTTGTTGTTTTTCAGCAGTCGTTAAATGTTTTTTAGTTTGCTCTAAAGATAAAGTTAAGGCGGTGCCGTCTTGAGCATAATCAGGGGCATCAATCACAGACAAATTTAACTTTACACCTAAAAAGCCCTGCGCTTCAGCGTTACTGATATCGGTAATAATCTGTGGTGATAAGTTTTTCTCATTCAACAATGGCTCATTGATTAACTTACCGATGCTCTGTTCCCAGCCGGGTTTATTATCTCGTAGAAACTGTCTAAGACTGTCTTGTTCTGGTGAAAGTTGTTGATGTATTTGTTTAAGGCGTTCTTTGGCTTGTCGAGTAATTTGCCGTGCTTGGTGTAATACTTTATCTGCTTCATCACGTTTACTTCTAAGCTGTTGATAGGTATTTTCAGCCTGCTTTTTAGCACTCGAACTTTGCTGCCATGCTCGCTGCGAAAGCTCTAAGCGTTTGTCAGCTAAATCAGAATTTTCCAATTCTTGCTCAGAAGGTGAAGCTTGTTTAGCTTGATGCTCATAACGCACTATGCCGCGCTCTTTATCTAACAGTTGTTGATCAAACTCTTTAGCTTGGTGATCTTTACGCTGCTCAAACTGACTCCGTAAATCTACTTCTTTATCACTGTGTGTGTCACGTGCAGTCTCTTTTTGTTGGCTAATCGTTTTAACTTGAGCCTGATTTTTATGGGACAAACGTTCTAACGATTCAGATAACTTAAGTTTTTGCTTTTCAAGCTCACTCTGTAAGTCTTTATGCTGGTCTATAAGCAAGTTGTATTGTTCTAACTTTTGCTCGTATTCTTCGCGTTTAATGGGCAAGGCATCCATATCTTTTTGTAGTTGGTCAATATCTGAATCCTGATATTTCTCATACTGCTGTTGGATATGATCTAGCCTAGACGACTTGGCTTTAAGATTTTCAGCCGTCTCACTTACGCGGCTATTCAACAAGCCTTCAGCTTTCTCAAAAGACTCTTTTTCACTGC
>JBNMPD010000134.1:0-8570 GCA_051276225.1 Flavobacteriales bacterium | reverse complement strand
TTTACAACATAAACGAATATATTAAAAGCTAACAATTTTAAACGTTGAGAAGGACTGATTAAGCGTTTAAAGCTTACTCGTTACTTTTCTTAGTATTTTTACAGCGAATAACTTAGCCACAAAATAGTGTTATTTGGTCTGTATTGAACCCTGATTAAAAGTTGAGCACATCTATTTTGTGTAGACTATTTTTGCTGTGGATCTCAAGCTGAAAAGTGACAAAATGATGAAGTATTCGAGTACGATTCACCTGATCTTGGGCTCGAAATAAGGAATAGGGAATAAACACTGAGAATCTGAAAAAGATATTAATCATACCAAAACTAAAAGTTTGGATTATGTGTAGGCGGATTTTAAATGAAATTGGCTTCTAGAATGCATGCAAATTTACAGATGTTTAGAACAAAAGCATAATAATCACACAAACGTGACTCACAGCAATTAACAGCTATTAATCAACATTCGTATGATGTAGAACCATGCAATACAATAAAATACAGGTAATGATTAAATTATTACTCAGTTATTGATTCTTTAAAACCGTGATAACTTACAAAGTCCTTATTATCGACGCGCACAGAACGCACATCATTCGCTTCAAAGTTATCATCTGGATATCCCATCGCTATACAAATCATAATAGCCTCACTATCTGGTATTTGTGCATGTTTGTGCACAACGTCTGATTGCATAATACCCTGACCATTGATTACGCAACCCAACCCAAGATCCCATGCTGCTAATACAATACCGTAAGCCAAAGAACCCAATCCAAACTGGGTAATACCTGCTGGTTCTAACGACTTGTCATAAGTCAAAACAAGAGATACTGGCGCATCAAACTGACGAAAACCTCTCATCATCCACTCCATGCGCTTTTCTTTGTCTTCTCTTGTGATACCCATTACTTCAAACAGTTGAATTGCAACATCAATTTGACGTTGTCTGTGCACACCTTCGTAATCTTCTTTATATGGAAAATCACGAACATGTGGCTTACCAGCAAGAGTATTCTTAGTATTGTCTTCACGTATTTTATCCAGCACATCACCTGTTACAGCATGTACCCGCCAAGTCTGGGTATTGTAAGAAGAAGGTGCCCACTTGGCCGCATTGATTACCGCATCAACAAGCTCTTTAGAGACCGCTTTATTTTTAAAACCGCGAACGCTCTTTCGAGATGCTGCAAATTCTGCAAAATTCATAAAAACCTATAATGATTAGAAAGTATGGATGATTGTCAAATACTATAACTTAGCTATCTGATAGGTAAAAATCATGCAAACTTATTATCGAGTTAAAGTCTTATTTATTGGACATTGAGTAAGATTATGTCGGTACCATTTTGATAACATTATAAGATGAGCTTTTATGCAAAACTGCAAGGCTACCAATGAACAATTTTGATGAATTTTTAAGTCTTATTATGTCTGGTATAGAATAAGTTTCAAAATTGAAAGGGTTTTCCTGCAGTCGCTTGCATTTGCCTAGCGTTGTTATTGGATCAATAATCTATCTGATCTTCAACACCAATACTGAGAAAGTATGTCTAAAAGTATGAGTCTTGCTTTTCTGTTTTTTATACTGCTCTACATGCTAAGTCTATCTTATGTAGTGGACCTTTTATGGCTTCTGAAAATTATCCCTATTGTTTTATTAGTCGCTGGGGTGTTAAAAATAAGATCTAGCTCAACTCGGTCTATTTTACTGTTGGCACTGGTGTTTAGTGGTTGCGGTGACTTATTACTCGCGTTTGACCAATTTATTTTTGGTGTGGCAGCGTTCTTATTTGCACAGCTTAGCTATGCAGTGTTGTTTAGCCGTCATTGGCAAGGCATCACTAACCGTTGGCCTCTATGTGCGCTGTTAATTATTTATTTGTTGGCAATGCTGTGGTTGCTGCTTCCTCACCTCGGAAATTTACAGCTACCAGTGGTGTCTTATTTGACGGCCATTGCAGCCATGGGACTCATGGCACTCCAGTCATCGTTACCTATGCGTTGGGCAGTATTGGGTGCGGTATTATTCATTATCTCTGATTCTCTTATTGCCGTTAATAAATTCATCTATGCATTTCCATTTGATAGTTATTTAATAATGAGTAGCTACTATGTGGCGCAATTTATGTTGGTAACAGGCATCCTCAACTCATTAAATCGAAACAAAGACGTTTAATTATTAGGTATTCCTATAGCAATGAACATCGATGAAGAATAATGTTTCTTGGTAATATAAAAAAGAGGTATCTAAACGCTATAAATAAGCACTTAATTAATAACAATAATAGGATTTGGTCGTAAAGATCTACATAGATGAAACAAAGGTAATATCATCTAAAAACGTTGGGTGTTAGCTCGTTAGCACTAGCAGCAGGGTTAGGAGTGGAGGGTAATAAAAATTCTGATCATTTGATTCGACAATAGGCCTTAAATGAATTGTATGCTCAGTTCTAGCAGTTCAATTTGGCATTAAAAGTAAAAATGCCACTGAATAAGTGGCATTTTTAATAATTAAAACAATTAATCCTCGTCACATTCCACTTTACACTCACCGTAAAGATATAAGCTGTGATGGGTAAGTTTCATATTATTACGTTCAGCTACTTCATCTTGGCGCCTTTCGATAACATCGTCTTCAAACTCAATAACTCTGCCACATTTTAAACAAACTAAATGGTCATGGTGTTTTTTATGGCCAATTTCGAAAACAGATTTACCACCTTCAAAGTGATGACGGTTTAAAATACCCGCATCATCAAATTGGTTAAGTACTCGATAGACCGTAGCTAAACCAATATCTTCATCATGATCGATTAAGATTTTATACACATCTTCAGCACTGATATGTTGATTTTCAGGGCGCTGTAATATCTCTAGGATTTTTAAACGGGGAAGTGTTACTTTTAATCCCGCCTTTTTTAACTCTTTATTCTGATCCATTATATCGCTTAAAAATAAACTTAGATTACTATTATAAGGAACCTATTATGATTTAAAAGCTATTTAGTAAATCAGTAGTAAAAAAAGTGCCTAAGAGTCGATTAAGGTTTACCCCAATTCAGCTAAACAAAGTTCATCTCGTATTTGTTTACACCAACCTTTCACTCGCTCTTCAGTCAGTTCGGGTTGGCGGTCTTCATCGATACCCAAACCAACAAAGTGGTTTTCGTCTGCCATGCCCTTAGATGCTTCAAAATCATAACTTTCAGATGGCCATTGACCCACAAGGATCGCACCTTTAGCTTCAACAATATCCCTGACCATGCCCATGGCATCTAAGAAATACTCTGCGTAGTCTTCTTGGTCTCCACATCCAAAAATCGCAACTAACTTGTCTTCAAAGTCGATAAGTTCAAGTTCTGGGAAAAAATCATCCCAATCACATTGTGCCTCACCATAATACCAAGTCGGAATACCGAACATTAACAAGTCAAAATCAGCAATATCTTCTTTGCTGCTTTTGGCAATGTCTTTAACGTCTATTAGGTTCTTGCCTAATTCTTTTTGGATCATCTTAGCAATATGTTCTGTATTGCCAGTGTCGCTGCCGAAAAATAGCCCCACACTTGCCATTATTACTTTTTCCTCAAATTGATTAAAATTAAACCTGATTACAACAATAATTGAAACCTTTTAAGATATTAGCCGCCGATAACCAGTTGCATAATGCCTTTAAATACAAATCCTGCGGCCCCTAAAAACAATACAAAATACACCACAACTTTACCTATAAGGGGTACGTTATTTTTTTTAAGCAAATCATAAACTACGTAAGTCATTAATAAAAATAGGCCTGTAATTGCCGCATTTAAACCAATAGCTTCAATCAATTCGTAATGTTCGCTTAACATGTACCTCAGTCAACTCTCTTAAATTTTTGGAACATATTATCATAGAGTTTAAACTATGAAAATTGCCATAGATAACAGCATTCTTATTTATTAGAACTTATTTATTTAAATAAAAACTTCAATACTAATTTCGCGCATATTTCGGGTTTTTCTGCATGTAACCAATGCCCTGTATCGCTTACCATCCTTGAACGACTATTAGGAAACAACTGGACCACCGCTGCTCTATGTTCTGGCAACAAATAGTCTGATTTTTCACCCTTAATAAATAATACTGGACCCATATACGGTTGTGCCGAATTTATCGCTGATGATAACTTTACATAATCTTTTTCTAATAAATCAAAATTAAAACGCCATTTCCAAAGACCATTATCATTATATAAACTTTTTAATAAAAACTGCCGCGTAGAACTCTCGATAACATACTTTGATAATGCTATATCTGCTTCTTTGCGACTTGTAATATCTGATAACACAACATTATTTAAACCCTGAAACACATTATTGTGACGGGCTATGTATCTCACAGGAGCAATGTCTATTACGATTAAGTGACTAATTAGTTCATGTTGATTAAGAGCAATTTGCATTGCCACTTTTCCACCTAAAGAGTGCCCGACAATGCTGAGTTGTTTG
Source organism: Flavobacteriales bacterium (assembly GCA_051276225.1). Taxonomy (GTDB): domain Bacteria; phylum Pseudomonadota; class Gammaproteobacteria; order Enterobacterales; family Alteromonadaceae; genus Paraglaciecola. The sequence continues at coordinate 4,081 of JBNMPD010000134.1, read as the reverse complement.
ATCTTTAGGCTATTTACGAGTTCAGTAATGTGATTAGCGTATTGCACAAAACCAAAGGACTCAGTAAATACAGACTTTCCATGATCAGGTAAATCCACTGATAACACCTGAAATGTTCCAGTAAATTGTCTGCGTAATGCGGATAGATTATCCAAACTTCCGAACAAACCGTGGATTAACATAATCCACGGTTTATCTGGGCAATTTGAATGTATTTGGTAATGAACGCTGTCCATAAAATACCTAACAATTCCTAAAACAAAAATAAAAGTGAAGGTTTCCTCACTACTTAATGCTACATGTTTGGATAGTTTGGACCACCGGCACCTTCAGGCACAACCCAATTAATGTTTTGAGTAAAATCTTTGATATCACATGTTTTGCAATGTACACAGTTTTGAGCATTTATTTGAAGTTGCTTTTCACCTTGCTCGGATTCGATAATTTCATAAACCCCAGCAGGACAATAACGCTGAGCGGGTTCATCATAAAATGCCAAATTAACCGTAATAGGGACTGCGCTGTCTTTCAATTTTAAGTGACAAGGTTGTTCTTCTTCATGATTGGTATTGGATAAAAAAACGGAAGATAATTTGTCAAAACTTAATACACCGTCAGGTTTTGGATAATCAATTTTGACACAATCTTGAATTTTTTTAAGCTGTGCATGGTCAGCTTTATCATCTTTAAAAGTGAAGGGTAGATTACCCTTAAACCAATTCTGCTCGAGAGTATTAAAAGCTCCGCCCATAAACGTTCCAAATTTATGCAGGGCAGGACCGAAGTTTCGAGATCTAAATAACTCATCATATAACCAGGAATTTTTAAAATTCTGTGTATATTGAGTTAATTCTTGTGAGGGGGCAGCATCACTTTGGCTTAACACCTCCATGAGTGTCTCGGCGGCTAACAACCCAGATTTCATAGCGGTATGATTACCTTTGATTTTGGCAAAATTTAAAGTGCCGGCATCACAACCCACCAACAAGCCTCCGGGGAAAGTCATTTTAGGTAAGGAATTAAAGCCTCCTTTAGTAAGTGCTCTTGCACCATAAGAAACACGCTTACCACCCCCAAGATACTGTTTAAAAACAGGGTGATGTTTTAAGCGTTGAAATTCGTCAAAAGGGCTTAAATGCGTGTTGCTATAGTTCAAGTCTAATATTAGTCCAACTAATACTTGATTATTTTCTGCATGATAAAGATATGAACCACCGGTTGCGTCAGTCATAGGCCAGCCAGCCGTATGCACGACAAGACCTTCTTGATGCTTAGCCGGGTCAATGTCCCATATTTCTTTAAATCCGATGCCGTAATGTTGCGGTGATTGACCTTTACTCAGCTCAAACTTTTCGATTAACTGCTTCCCTAAATGACCATGGCATCCTTCTGCAAAAACTGTATATTTAGCTTTTAGTTCCATGCCAGGCATAAATGAGTCTTTGGGCTTGCCTTCTTTATCAACACCCATGTCGCCGGTGATAACACCACCAACACTACCGTCTTCGTTAAATAATACCTCTGAGGCGGAAAAACCGGGAAATATCTCGACACCTAATGTTTCTGCTTGCTCGGCCAACCAACGACATACATTGCCCATGCTAACGATATAATTACCTTCGTTATGCATCGTTTTAGGTGTCATAAAGCTAGGAATTTTAATTCCTTTTTTATCATTATTGAGCCAATAAATATCATCTGCTTTAACTGGGGTGTTAAGGGGTGCACCTTTTTCTTTCCAATCTGGAAATAACTCATCCAATGCACGCGTTTCAAACACAGCACCAGACAAAATATGCGCACCCACTTCTGAGCCTTTTTCAACCACACACACCATCAGTTCTTGGTCTTTTTCCAAAGCAATTTGCATCAACCGACACGCTGTTGACAGACCAGCAGGGCCAGCACCGACTATAACTACATCAAACTCCATCGATTCTCGTTCCACTTGTTTGTCCTCTTTTTAGTGTTAACTATTCATAAAAATGTATTTAACTATTCACGAAAAAAATAGTTCTGATGCTTATCCATAACCGTATTATAGTCGGTATTGATATGATTATTATAATAAATAAAGTTTTTCTTAACAATGTATACGTTACTACCAGCAAATAGTTTAGACATATACAATACCTTTAAATAAGGGTAAAATATCTATATTTAACAATGTTTTAATTAATTCTATAATATTAAAACAAGATGATCTTATAGACGATTTTTAACATATACTATGACACATAATACCCGTTTAAAACGATGGTAATAACCACAACCAGCAAATTGACATCAAAGTTGACGTTAACGTCAACACAAAGTAAATTGTTGTCATCCAGATTTGAGTTAATAGCAAGCTCAAATTATAAACTTGATACCTGTAATTAGAGGTGAAAATGAAAATACTAGTGCCTGTTAAACGTGCCATAGATTACAACGTGAAAGTCAGGGTTAAGCCAGACAATAGTGCCGTTGATTTAACCAATGCAAAAATGTCAATTAACCCATTTTGTGAAATTGCTGTAGAAGAAGCTGTGCGTTTAAAAGAAAAGGGTGTAGCTACAGAAATAGTCGTAGTCTCAATAGGTAATAAGAGTTGTCAGGAGCAAATTCGTACCTCACTTGCATTAGGTGCAGACCGTGGTATTCAAATAGACACTGACTTAACGCTTGATTCATTACAAATTGCTAAGTTATTGCAAAAAGTGGTTGAACAAGAGTCACCTGATTTAGTTATTCTTGGTAAACAAGCTATTGATTCAGATAACAACCAGACAGGTCAAATGCTGGCAGCACTGACAGGCATGCCTCAAGGCACATTTGCTTCTGAATTAGCATTTGATGCCGGCAAAGTGAAAGTCACTCGTGAGATTGACGGTGGCTTACAAACAATTGAACTCACGTTACCAGCTGTTGTGACAACTGACTTAAGGCTAAACGAACCTCGGTATGCGTCATTGCCGAATATTATGAAAGCTAAGCGTAAACCATTAGAAGTGAAGTCAGCAGCTGATTTTGGTGTTGAGCTCACTTCGGGTGTAAAGGTATTAAAAGTTGAAGCGCCTGCACAACGTCAAGGTGGAATAAAAGTGGCTAATGTTGCTGAATTAGTCGATAAGTTAAGAAATGAAGCAAAGGTAATCTAATGGCTATTTTAGTATATGCAGAACATGACAACGTAGAGCTTAAAACCGAAACTCACAAACTTATGCATGCGGCGTCACAAATAGGCGGCGAAATACATCTTTTAGTCGCTGGTTTTGGCTGCGAAGCTGTTGCAGCTCAAGCCGCTAAAATTGACGGTGTAAGCAAAGTATTATTAGCCGATAATGCTGAATATACTCAGCAAATGGCTGAAAATATTGCAGAATTGGTAACTGAACTTGGCAAAGATACCAGCCATGTCTTGGCGGCAGCTACAACTACGGGCAAAAACTTTATGCCAAGAGTGGCAGCCTTGTTAGATGTGGCGCAGATTTCGGACATTATAAAAGTACAAAGCGCTGATACATTTTTACGCCCAATATATGCAGGTAATGCAATAGCGACAGTTCAGTCTAATGATAATGTAAAAGTGATTACAGTAAGAACTGCCACATTTGACGCAGCAGGTGAAGATAACTCGGCACCAATTGAGGCGTGTTCAGTGGTAAAACCATTGGATAAGTCTGTTTTTGTTTCTGCTCAATTAACAGAATCTGAAAGACCAGAGTTGACTGCCGCAGACATTATCATTTCTGGTGGTCGTGGCATGCAAAATGGTGAAAACTTCAAATTACTAGATGGTATTGCTGACAAACTTGGCGCTGCTATGGGTGCATCAAGAGCGGCAGTTGACGCAGGTTTTGTCCCTAACGATATGCAAGTTGGTCAAACAGGTAAAATTGTTGCACCTGACTTATATATTGCAGTGGGTATATCTGGTGCAATTCAGCATCTAGCAGGGATGAAAGATTCTAAAGTGATTGTTGCCATCAACAAAGACGAAGAAGCGCCTATATTCCAGATCGCTGATTATGGCCTTGTAGGTGATTTGTTTGAAATATTGCCTGATTTTGAAGCTGCTTTACAAGCTAAATAAATAACG
>JBNMPD010000133.1:0-8609 GCA_051276225.1 Flavobacteriales bacterium | reverse complement strand
TCGAGTCTTTACTATGTTTGCAGCACCGCCCGAACAAACCCTAGAATGGATTGACTCAGGGGTTGAAGGAGCGCACAGATTTGTAAAACGCCTGTGGAATTTAGTACAAGAGCACGTCGAAGCAGGTGAAATAGCGACACTGGATAAAGCTAATTTATCTGCCGCACAGAAGAATCTTAGACGCTTAGTGCACAAAACCATTAGAAAAGTCAGTGATGATATTGGTCGACGCCAGACATTTAATACAGCTGTTGCCGCCACCATGGAACTACTCAATCATCTACAAAAAGCATCAAAAACGTCCGAGCAAGATTTAGCTGTTTTACGCGAAGGTATTAATGCAATAGTGTTGTTACTTACTCCTATCGCTCCACACATTTGTCATGTGATGTACAGAGACTTGGGGCATAAACATGCAGTAGAAACCGCGCCATGGCCTTTAGCTGAAGCTGAAGCGATGATTGAAGACGAAAAACTGGTGGTGGTTCAAGTTAATGGTAAAGTCAGAGCGAAAATAACCGTTGCTGCAGATGCTACAAAAGAACAGGTTGAAACCATGGGTTTAGCCGAACAAAATATCCTGCAACATGTAGATGGCAAGACAATCCGAAAGGTCATTTATATACCGGGTAGATTACTCAACATAGTGGCAAATTAAGGTGTTAAAACACATATATTTTAATGTTTGCATCTTCACTATTGTTTTAACGATAGTGGGATGTGGCTTTAAGTTACGTGGTGATTACGGGCTACCGTCTGGCATTCAGCAACTTCAATTATTAGCAGCACAGAAAAACACACCGCTGCATAGAATACTCGGTAAACAGCTGAAAAGGTTTAACATCAAAGTATGGGATAATAAGGCCAGTGTTTCTCAAATCGATGAACAAGCAGATGAAAGAATAGATCAACAAGTAGATCGACAAATAGATGCCATTATTTATTTAACATCCGACAAACTTGAAAGACGATTATTGTCACTTTTTTCAACTGGACAAGTAGCAGAGTATGAATTGGTATACACCATCAAATATCAGATCCAATTTCCTGCACAAGATCCACAACAGATAGAGTTCGATGTCACTCGGGAATACCAAGACGACCCTGATGCAGTATTAGCTAAATCTCGTGAGTTGAACTTGATCCAAAATGAAATGCGACAAGAAGCAGCCAATCGCATTATCCGACAAATTGCCAGCTCGTATAATAATTGGCAACAGACTACAGGTGTCTAATGCAGGTTTATGCAAATCGTTTTAGTGTTGATGCCTCCTCAGAGCTAAAACCTTTTTATTTGATTTTTGGTGATGAACCGCAACAAAAACTTGAATGTATTGAGCTAATTCGAAGTGCAGCTTTAGCCCAAGGTTTTGACGAGCGTCAATCTTTAGTAGCAGACGGCCAATTTAGTTGGGACAGCCTGATTGAAGCAACACAAACCTTATCGTTATTTTCTAATAAACAAATCATTGAACTTGAATTACCCACCGGAAAACCTGGCGCGGAAGGAAGTAAAGTATTAACTAGCTTAGCGCAACAAATTAACCCTGATGTGCTGATTGTTATTCATGGCGGTAAAGTTGGTAAGGATGTGCAGAATACTAAATGGTTTAAGGCCGTAGATAAACACGCTATTTATGTGCCTTGTTACCCACTTGAGGGCAATGCTTTATATCAATGGTTAAATAACCAAATGCGTTTGGCAGGCATGCAGTCCTCTCAGCAAGTTTCTCAGTTGTTGGTTGACTACTGTGAAGGTAATTTACTTGCGGCTAAACAAGAAATCCAAAAGTTAATGCTACTTTATCCTCAAGGTAACCCTAGCTTTGAACAGGTTGAACAAGCGGTAGTTGATCAGTCCAGATTCACAGTGTTTCATTTAATTGATGTGTTACTTGGCGGTGATGCTCAAAAAGCAATTAAAATGCTCTATCGTTTGGAAAGCGAAGGGGTTGAACCTAATATTATTGTATGGGCTTTGACACGCGAATGGCAGACCTTGCAAGGGATATTATTTGATCGACAACAGGGTAAAATCGTTAACTGGAACCAATACCGGATATGGAAAAGTCGTCAGCCTTTATACCAGTCAGCAATGCAACGACTTTCACTAGAACATATGCAAGTGCTGCAGCAAAAATTAACAGCGTTTGATAGTGCAATTAAACAATCGCAAGTAGTGCGTCCTTACGTAGAGTTATGCCATTTATGTTTGTTGTTTGTTCCATATCCACTCAATAATGTGCCATTAGATTATGGTGTTTTAGATTAGGAGTTATTTATTTACATGCAACTTTCACCTCCTTTGGGTATTTTTGGTGGCACTTTTGACCCTATTCACTATGGGCATATTCTCCCAATAGTAGAAGCAGCGGGCAAAACCAATATTGAGAAAATAGGCTTGATGCCTTGTTATATTCCCAGCCATAAAAATCCAGCAACCGCATCAAGCGAAGACAGGCTTAAAATGGTAGAGCTGGTTTGTGCTGACTATCCTTTATTTTATCCTGAACCAAGAGATCTTATTCGAGCAAAGCCTACCTTTAGTGTTGACTCTTTGAGAGAAATGCGAACGGCAATGCCTAACACTCCGCTATGTTTTTTCATCGGTACTGACTCATTACAAAATTTGTTTACATGGCACAATTGGCCCGCACTGTTCACCCTTTGTCATTTCGTGGTGTGTGAAAGAAAAGGAGAATCGGTTAAAAACATAAAGGATAATTTTGATGATTCTTTAGGACTTGATGCACCACAACTGTATTCGCCACAACTGCAAATATTGCTAAATAAAAAGCAAATTTTTGATCCATCTGTGCTTCATAATAGTCTTGCTGGACATATTTATTTTGCTGATACACAAACATTAACAGTGTCTTCCAGCAAAATCAGGCAACAACTAGTTAATAATCAATCAGTTGAGAGTTTTTTGCCGCCAAAGATATTAGATTATATTCAACAGCATAAGCTCTATCAGGCAAGTACAGATTTCTGTTAAACTACATTAAATTCAATCGTATAAAATTTAGCCATAAGGAAAGTCTTTGGATCACCAACAATTAAAAGCTTTTGTCATAGAAAAAGTCGAAGATTTAAAAGGTCGTGACATCATCGATCTAGATGTTGCGGAAAAATCATCCGTTACTGAAACCATGTTAATTTGCTCAGGTAATTCTAAACGTCATGTTATTTCAATTGCTGAAAATGTGGTAGTTGAAGCCAAACAAGCCGGTACCGCTCCCTTAAGTATTGAAGGTCGTGAAAGTGGTGATTGGGTGTTAGTAGACCTAGGTGACGTGGTCTTGCATGTGATGCAAGACGATGCTCGGGATTTCTATCAGTTGGAAAAACTCTGGGGCTAAGATAACCAGTGCGTATCCAAATGATAGCAGTGGGCATGAAAATGCCCGATTGGGTTGAACAGGGGTTTTCAGAATACTGCAGACGTTTCCCTGCTGATATGCCTTTACATCTGACTGAAATAATTGCTGGTAAACGTGGCAAAAATGCGGATATAAGGCGTATTTTGCACAAAGAAGGTGAGTTAACGCTAGCTGCCATTCCCAAAGGTAACAAAGTGGTCACTTTAGAAGTAACTGGTGCGCCTTGGGATACCCCAAAATTAGCTAAAACTATGCAAAGCTGGCAAATGGATGGCCGAGATGTAAGTTTATTAATTGGTGGTCCAGAAGGTTTAGCTCCGGAATGTATAAAAATTGCGGAACAAAAGTGGTCATTGTCGAGTCTTACCTTACCACACCCTCTGGTACGCATAATTGTAGCTGAGAGCCTATACCGAGCTTGGTCAATTAATAATAACCATCCCTATCATAGAGAGTAATTTTGCGTTCATCTCGTATCCTTATAAAAAACCACTCAGCAGAAGCTAACCTTTTTGCTAGGCGAACTTTTATCGGGTTACTGGTGGTATTTTTTATGGTGGGCATGGTGTTGACAAATTTGTATTATTTACAAATAAGTCGATTCGAAGATTACCAAACACGTGCAGACGGTAACCGCATAAAGGTATTACCTGTGGCACCTAATCGTGGATTAATATATGACCGTAATGGTATCTTGCTAGCAGAAAATCGTCCTGTATTTAGTCTACAAGTTATTCCAGAAGAGATTGAAGACCTAGAGTCAACTGTCAACCAACTCAGTGCATTACTGGATATTGACGAAGAGGATGTCAGTGACTTTTATCGAGATTTAAAAGGCACTAGGCGTTTCAAACCACTCAATTTGATCAACCGTTTGGAACCTAAACAAGTGGCGTTGTTTTCTGCTAAACAACATAATTATCCGGGTGTATCTGTTGAGGCTAGACTCGCTCGATATTACCCCTATGGCAGTGCCCTTACACATGTATTAGGCTATGTCGCCAAAATTAATAGGAAAGATTTACAGAAACTCAGCGAAGCTGGTTTTGAAGCCAACTATGCAGCCACTTATGACATAGGTAGACGAGGTATTGAGAAGTACCATGAAGAAATGCTTCATGGAAAAGTAGGATTTCAAGAGGTTGAAGTGAACAATCGGGGTCGAATAATCCGCATATTAGATTTCAATCCACCTGCTCCCGGTCAAGATATTGTATTAAATATTGATATGAATCTCCAAATAGAGGCAGAAAAGGCTTTTGCAGGTAAGAAAGGTTCTGTTGTTGCTATCGATCCTCGAGATGGAGGTGTGCTTGCATTATACAGTAGTCCAAGTTATGACCCCAACCTGTTTGTGCATGGCATCAGCAGTAAAAATTATAAAAAATTACTTACCTCAGAGCGTCCATTGTTTAATCGTGCAACCCAGGGTCAATATCCGCCTGCATCAACAGTTAAACCTTTATTAGCATTGACCGGGCTTGAAGAAAAAGTGATTACACCTGAATATCAGATTTTTGACGAGGGTAAATATCAATTAAAAAATGTTGAACGCGTGTGGCGAGACCATAATCCATGGGGCCATCAATGGGTGAACGTGACTAAGGCAATAGAAGTGTCCTGTGACATTTACTTTTATGATTTAGCCTATAAATTAGGTATCGACCGGATAAGTGAAAGCATGTATGAATTTGGATTTGGTGATTATACCGGCATCGACCTGCATGAAGAAGCCGATGGTATTATGCCGAGCAGGGGCATTGTAAAAGCCTTGTTTAACCGCCCTTGGTATATTGGTGACACCATCAACATAGGCATAGGACAAAGTTACTGGACAGCAACACCGGTTCAACTTACTCAGTCAATAACCACATTAGTCAATAAAGGTAGGCGGATTATCCCGCAAATTATTCGCGGTACTAAGCAAAATAATACCGTCGTCATACAGGCCATTAAAGAAAGACGTCCTATAGCCATGAAAGACGAACACAACTGGGACATAGTATTGGATGCCATGTATGGTACGGTCAACCGCAAAGGCTCTGCACGAAACGCATTTAGAGGAGCACATTATATATCCGCGGGTAAAACAGGCACCGCGCAATTAGTCAGTATCGCACAAGATGAAACGTATGATGCCTCAAAGCTGTCTAAGAAAAATCATGATAACGCTATGTATGTCGGTTACGCACCTTATGACAAACCACAAATAGCCCTCTCTGTTGTGTTAGAAAATGCAGGACACGGCGGTGCTGAAGCAGCACCTATTGCCCGTAAAATGATGGATGATTATTTTAAAGATCAAACCTTTCCTGAACATAAAGTCATAGAGTCTTTAAGCCAAAAGCCAGGGGAACTTGAGCTGACACAAGTTAAACTTAAACCAGTCGTGTCTGCGCAACCCGGGACACAACCCTAATGCTTAGAACTAAACTCGCTTTAAACAGCCGTTCTTTTTGGAATAGAATACATTGTGATGGCATTCTGTTATTTGGTTTACTGGTTCTGATGGTGGTAGGTTTGTTCACTATTTATTCAGCAGGCGGGCAAGACATAGATCTCATTCAAAGACAATTAACACGTCTGGCGCTGGCTTTAGGCGTAATGCTGGTTGTAGCGCAAATACCCCCAATGGCTTATCAAAAACTATCTGTTTATTTTTATGTGATTGGTATAGCCATGTTAATTGCCGTGTTATTGGTAGGTGTATCTAGTAAGGGTGCTCAGCGCTGGTTAGATGTAGGCGTATTTCGCTTTCAACCTTCTGAAGTGATGAAACTAGCGGTGCCTATGATGGTAGCTTGGTATATCAGTCGATTTAATCTGCCACCTAAAACGTGGCATATACTGGTTGGTTTTGTGTTGGTTGCCCTACCCACATTATTAATTGCTCGCCAGCCAGATTTAGGTACCTCACTCCTCATAGCTTGCTCAGGCGTTTTTGCATTATTTTTAGCTGGTATGAGCTGGCGGTTTATATCCTTTGTTGCTGTTGCCATGTCAGCATTCACCCCTATTATGTGGATTTTTTTGATGAAAGATTATCAAAAACAGCGAGTACTGACATTTCTGAACCCTGAAAGTGATCCTCTAGGATCGGGTTATCATATTATTCAGTCGCAAATTGCTATTGGCTCTGGCGGTGCCCAAGGTAAAGGCTGGTTACAAGGTACACAATCTCAGTTGGAATTTTTACCAGAACGACATACTGATTTTATTTTTGCGGTGTTCAGCGAAGAGTTTGGATTCTGGGGCGTAATAGGATTGTTATTTATTTACGTCTTTATTGTTATTCGAGGCATGTTGATAGCGGTGAAAGCGCAAGACTCATTCAGTAAAATTTTAGCTGGCAGTATCACCCTCACTTTTTTTGTTTATGTGTTTGTTAATATGGGCATGGTATCGGGGATTTTGCCTGTGGTTGGTGTACCTTTGCCATTAGTTAGTTATGGTGGTACGTCTATGGTGACACTGTTAGCAGGCTTTGGTATTTTAATGGCCATTAGTACCCAAAAAAGAATTATGTCTCGAGGCTAATAATAATATTACTTAAGTCGAAGACTTAACCATTAAGGAGAAACCGTGAAGTTGATTAAATTGTTTTTAGTATTAAGCATGTGTTCAACATGTTTTGCTATCAAAGCCTCCCCTCAAGAACTGCAAAAGCAGTTTGTTGATCTGATGGTAGATAAACATCAGTTTGAACGAACCGTGATTGAAACAACATTAGCTAAAGCCAGCAAAAACGAGGCTGTATTACAATCTATTGCAAAACCATGGGAGGCCAAACCATGGTTTCAATATTACCCTATTTTTCTCACTGAAAAGCGCCTGACAAAAGGTTTAGCGTTCTGGCACACTCACCAACAGACATTAGCTCGCGCAGAGCAAGAGACCGGTGTACCCGCTGAAATCATTGTAGCTATCATTGGTGTTGAGACTTTTTATGGCACTTACCAAGGCAAATATTCAGTACTCGATGCGCTGTACACTCTGGGTTTTCATTATCCGCCTAGAGCGACGTTTTTTCGCAGCGAATTAGCACAATTGATGTTACTAGCCAAAGAAGAAAACTTTGATATTACTGAGCTTAAAGGTTCTTATGCTGGCGCGATGGGTTGGGGTCAATTTATTTCTTCTAGTTACCGCTATTACGCTGTGGACTTTGACGGGGACGGTGTCCGAGACTTATTAAACAACCCTGTAGATGCTATTGGAAGTGTCGCAAACTACTTTAAAAAACACCACTGGAAGGCCAACGGTGATATTGCGTTTAAAGCTAAAGTCAGTGGCAAACAATATTCAACATTGTTGTCAAAATCCCTTAAATATTCTCATCAATGGTCGCAGTTACAAGATGTTGGCGTGATTATCGATGTGCCAGACTTAAGCAAAGACATGAACGTCAAACTCTTCGAGTTCGAGCAAGCGGATAGAAAAGAGTATTGGGTAGGCTTACCCAATTTTTATGTGATCACTCGTTATAACCATAGCTCGCTTTACGCCATGGCAGTATTTCAATTCAGCCAACAACTCAAACATGGGTTCAAAGCTGCAACCACTGCTAAAGTAGATAACTAAATATTCCATGACAAATTCAAATCGTTTCCTTGGCATACTTATTATCGTACTGCTAACTGCTGGCTGTGCTCCCAAGGGACGTTATTATCAACATCAAGACTCAGCTCCCAAGGTAATACCGCAAAAGGTCACAACACAAGATGCGATAGCGACTTACCAAACATATGCGCCAGCTAATATGCGTCCCTATACAATAAGAGGAATAAGGTACAGGCCACTCAATACAGGCAAAGGTTTCAGTGATAAGGGACATGCCAGTTGGTATGGACAAAAATTCCATGGTCACCTAACGTCTAATGGTGAAATTTACGATATGTTTAAAATGTCAGCCGCACACAAAACCCTGCCTTTGCCATCTTTTGCTCGTGTTACCCATTTAAAAAATGGTAAACAGGTAATTGTTAGAGTAAATGATAGAGGACCTTTTCATAGGGGACGTGTTATAGATTTATCTTATGCGGCGGCGTTAAAGTTAGATATGCTTAAGACAGGGATTGCTGAAGTAAAAGTAGACGTTATTCATGTAGATAAAGCAGGAAAGATTACTGTTGGACGTAACCCGACCATCATCAGAAAAGCCACTCTAAATACCAATCAACAGGTCTTTATTCAAGTGGCTGCACTGCAAAACAAAACTCAAATAGA
>JBNMPD010000132.1:0-8735 GCA_051276225.1 Flavobacteriales bacterium | reverse complement strand
GACAAATTAGGTATGCGTTCCTCTAATACCTGCGAACTGGTATTTCAAGATTGTGAGGTGCCAGCGGAAAATATATTAGGACAAGAAGGCGGTGGTGCAAGAGTTTTAATGAGTGGCTTGGACTACGAACGTGTTGTTTTATCCGGTGGGCCATTAGGCATTATGCAAGCGTGTATGGACTTGGTCGTACCTTACATTCATGACCGTAAGCAGTTTGGTCAATCTATTGGTGAGTTTCAGTTAGTACAAGGTAAAGTGGCTGATATGTACACCCAGATGAATGCCGCAAGAGCTTATGTTTATGCCGTTGCTCGTTCATGTGACAGAGGTGAAACTACCCGTAAGGATTCAGCAGGGGCGATTCTTTATTCTGCAGAGCTGGCCACAAAAATGGCATTAGATGCTATCCAGCTTTTAGGGGGTAATGGCTATATAAATGATTTTCCAGCAGGTCGTTTATTACGAGATGCTAAGTTATATGAGATTGGTGCGGGTACGTCTGAAATTCGCAGAATGTTGATTGGCCGAGAGTTGTTTAAAGAGTCCGCTTAAATAGCTTTTTAATAAGCATATATTAATAGCTTGGATAGAGAACTTAAATAAAGAGTCTGTTTAAAACTTCTTACAGCAAAAAACTGGAGCAGTACCGTGCCAAAAATCATCAGTAAGCTAAATACTAAAAGCCAAGAATTTTTGGCCAACGCGCTCCACATGCAAGTGCAAGTAGACGATTTAAAAGATAAAGTTGCGATAATTAAAAACGGCGGTGGTGAAAAAGCTAACCAGAGGCATCTTGATAGAGGCAAACTGCTTCCCAGAGAGAGGATCAATACCCTACTCGACTCAGGCTCACCTTTTCTAGAATTGTCACAACTTGCTGCCTATGAAGTGTATGAAGACAATGTACCCGCTGCGGGGGTAATTGCAGGCATAGGCCGTGTATCGGGCATCGAATGTATGATAGTCGCCAACGATGCCACAGTAAAAGGAGGCAGTTATTACCCGTTATCCGTAAAAAAACACTTACGCGCACAAACCATAGCTGAACAAAATAATTTGCCGTGTATCTATCTAGTCGACTCAGGTGGGGCAAACTTGCCGCGTCAAGATGAGGTGTTTCCAGACAGAGAACATTTTGGCCGAATATTTTTCAATCAAGCCAACTTGTCAGCTCAGAATATCCCACAAATTGCAGTTGTAATGGGTTCATGTACTGCCGGTGGCGCTTATGTGCCTGCTATGGCAGACGAGTCAATTATTGTCAAAGACCAAGGCACCATTTTTCTAGGTGGCCCACCTTTAGTCAAAGCCGCCACAGGTGAAGTGGTCAGTGCACAAGACTTAGGCGGAGGCGATGTACATTGTCGGACATCTGGGGTAGTCGATCATTTAGCTAATAATGACCATCATGCGTTAAAAATTGCTAGAGACGCCATTGCCAGATTAAACCGCAAAAAATTCATTGAACTCGATGTGTGCGAACCTGTTGAGCCAGCCTATGCCAGTGATGAAATATACGGCGTTATTCCAAAAGATAAACGTCAACCCTATGATGTAAGAGAAGTGATTGCACGAGTAGTCGATGGTTCAGAATTTGATGAGTTTAAAGCGTTATATGGTCAAACACTGATCTGTGGCTTTGCTAGGATTTTTGGATATCCAGTTGGCATTATAGCCAACAACGGTATTTTATTTTCAGAGTCTGCACAAAAAGGTGCACACTTTATTGAGCTGTGTGCGCAACGCAAAATCCCCTTAGTGTTTCTACAAAACATTACTGGTTTTATGGTCGGCAAACAATACGAAGCAGGCGGCATAGCTAAACATGGCGCAAAAATGGTGACCGCTGTTGCATGTGCAAAAGTACCTAAATTTACTATCTTAATTGGTGGAAGTTTTGGTGCAGGCAATTATGGCATGTGTGGCCGTGCTTATGATCCACGTTTTATGTTTATGTGGCCAAACGCTCGCATCTCTGTGATGGGTGGTGAGCAGGCTGCGGGTGTGCTAGCGCAAGTCAAACGTGAACAAAAAGAGCGGGTGAATGAGTCATGGAGTGCAGAACAAGAAACACAGTTCAAACAACCCATTATTGATACTTACGAAACCCAAGGTCATCCTTATTATGCTTCTGCAAGGTTGTGGGACGACGGTGTAATAGACCCTGCTGACACGCGTCAGGTATTAGGATTGTGTATTTCAGCTAGTTTAAATAAACCTATAGAGGACACCCGGTTTGGCGTCTTTAGAATGTAAGGATAAAAATATAATGAATCAAACCGATAAAGTTTTATTAAGTATAGACGCAAGGGGTGTCGCCACCGTTACCTTGAATCAGCCTGAGATCCATAATGCCTTTGACGATAAGTTGATTATTCAACTAACCGATATATTTACTAGTATTGGTCAGAATGAAGATATTCGGGTCATGGTGCTGGCAGCGGCAGGCAAAAGTTTTAGTGCTGGAGCCGATTTAAACTGGATGCAGCGTATGGCTAGTTATAGCTATGAACAGAATTTGGCAGATGCCAATGTGTTAGCCAAGATGTTTTTCATTCTCAACACTATTGATAAACCGACTATTGCTAGAGTTCAAGGGGCTGCGTTTGGCGGAGCCGTGGGACTGGTTGCTTGTTGTGATATGGCCATTGGTAGCAAGTTAAGTAAATTTTGTTTAAGTGAAGTGAAATTGGGATTAGCCCCAGCCACTATTAGCCCATATGTGATCGATGCCATAGGTGCCAGAGTTGCCAGACGCTATTTTACCACTGCCGAAGTGTTCTCTGCGCGTCGCGCCAGACGCTTAGGATTACTTAGCGAGGCTGTGGTCGAGGAAGAATTAGATAGCACCATTGAAAACTTAATTGAGCATATTCTGAAAAACTCACCTGCAGCAATTCGAGCAGCTAAAGAGCTTGTTTTTGATGTTCAGAATAGACCTATATCTGAAGAGCTTTTAGCTAACACTAGTAAAAAAATAGCCGAGCTTAGAGTATCTGAACAAGGCCAAGAAGGCCTAAATGCGTTTTTACAGAAGCGTCGAGCCAAGTGGATAAAAGAATAGCGGAGTAAACCATGTTCACTAAATTATTGATTGCTAATCGCGGCGAAATTAGTTGCCGCATTATCAAAACAGCCAAACGTATGGGCATATTAACCGTTGCCTTATATTCAGATGCCGACCAACAGGCATTACATGTGAAGATGGCCGATGAAGCTGTTTATGTAGGCCCTTCTCCATCTAAAGACAGTTATCTTCAAGATAAAAAGATCATTCAAATCGCGTTAAAAGTAGGTGCAGATGCCATTCATCCTGGCTATGGGTTTTTATCAGAAAACGCAGTGTTTGCTAATTTGTGTGAGCAAAATAATATTGTATTTGTCGGTCCTCCTGTCAGTGCGATTGAGGCGATGGGCTCAAAATCGGCTGCCAAAAATATAATGGAGATAGCCAAGGTGCCATTAGTACCGGGTTACCATGGTGACGACCAAAGTGTCGACGGCTTAAAGTCTCACGCCGACAACATGGGCTACCCTGTATTACTCAAAGCGGCCGCCGGCGGTGGCGGTAAAGGTATGCGCCAAGTATGGAAAACCACAGAATTTGCCAATGCGCTAGCAGCAGCGAAACGTGAGGCAATGTCGAGTTTTAACGATGATTTGATGTTGGTTGAAAAATACCTTACCGGACCCCGTCATGTGGAAATACAAGTGTTCTGTGACAATTTTGGTGATGGAGTATATCTGTTTGAACGCGACTGTTCGGTACAACGTCGCCATCAAAAAATAATAGAAGAAGCACCCGCTTTTGGTATGACTGCAGAGCTACGTACACAGATGGGCGAAGCCGCGTTAAAGGCTGCAAAAGCCATCAATTACGCTGGAGCGGGCACAGTAGAATTTTTGTTAGACAGTGATGGCCAATTCTATTTTATGGAAATGAATACCCGCTTGCAGGTTGAACATCCCATTACTGAAATGATCACCGGTCAGGATTTAGTTGAATGGCAATTACGTGTCGCCAACAACGAACCATTGCCATTGGCACAAGATGCACTGCGAATTCATGGCCATGCTTTTGAAGCCAGAATTTATGCAGAAGATCCCAACAATGACTTTTTACCCGCGACAGGCAGATTATCGCTATTACAGCCACCCATTGAATCACGGTATGTTCGCGTAGACACTGGTGTGGTTCAAGGTGATGAAGTCTCTGTCTTTTATGACCCTATGATCGCAAAATTAATTGTATGGGATGAAAACCGCGAGAAAGCCTTAACACGATTAACCAAAGCCTTAACTGAATATCATATTGACGGTGTTGTCACTAACATTGAATTTTTATATAACTTAGCCAGCAGTGCCCCTTTCAAGGCTGAACAAATTGACACTGGTTTTATAGAAAAAAATCAAGACTTGTTATTGCTAAATGACGAACAAGATATCAAGGCTTTATTACCCATAGCAGCTTTGTATCTAATGCTGAGTAGTCAACAAAGCAGCACTTCAAATTTTCAAGATCAATATTCACCTTGGTCATTTGGTAATGCGTGGCGAGCGAATGAACAACACCTTCAAAACTTAGAGTTGATGGTGGGCGAACACACTTTTTCCGTCCAAGTCAGCCAGTTAGGAGCCGTCAGCCAATCAAAATCTGAAAACCAGAGTGTGTTTAATATCAAAGTTGACCAGCAAAACTATCACTGCACAGGTGAGATTGATAAAAATCAACTCATATCCAACATTAATGGCCACAGAACGCTCGCTAATGTTAACACCCATCAAGATGGTCACTCGGTATTTTGTAATGGCAAGGTCATCCGCTTTAAAACAATGCAGGCTGATTTAGGTGATACCCAAGACAACAACGCAGACGCTGGTTTTATCGCGCCTATGAACGGCACCGTGGTCGCTATTTTAGTCGAACCAGACGAGCAAGTTGAGCTAGGTCAAACCTTAATGGTGATGGAAGCCATGAAAATGGAACACAGTTTAAAAGCGCCTGCCGCTGGTTGTGTCAGAGAATTTTATTTTAAAGCGGGTGAGTTGGTAGATGGCGGTGCCGAACTACTGGCCTTTCAAGCTCTTAAACCTAACCAAGAGTCATAAAAATGTTACCTAAGTCGGTCAAAATAGTCGAAGTAGGCCCCAGAGACGGCTTACAAAATGAGCAAGGGTCAGTGCCATTAGCAGCCAAAGTAGCACTAGTCGAACAATTAGCCGACGCAGGTTGTACTGTGATTGAAACAGGCAGTTTTGTCTCACCTAAGTGGGTCCCAAAAATGGCTGACAGTGCTGCAGTTTTTCAACAAATCAAACGACAAAATAATGTTCGTTATACAGCGCTAACTCCTAATTTACGTGGATTAGAAGCAGCAATCGAGGCACACGTTGACGAGGTTGCCATTTTTGGCGCTGCGTCAGAAGCCTTCTCACAAAAAAATATCAACTGCTCTATCGCCGAAAGCCTAGAGCGCTTTTTACCCGTGATAGAACTGGCGCAAAAACACCAACTTCCTATTCGAGGTTATGTGTCTTGTGTATTAGGTTGTCCTTATGAGGGCTTTATTGCACCTCAAAAAGTGGCAGAGGTAAGTCAATTATTAATTGATATGGGCTGCTATGAAGTATCCTTGGGCGATACTATTGGTGTTGGCACCCCAGTAAAAACACTACAAATGTTAGAATCGGTATTAAATATTGTCCCTCAGAATAAACTAGCCGTACATTTTCACGATACTTACGGCCAAGCCTTAGCAAATATTTTAGTTGCATTACAACAAGGTATTTCAGTGGTAGACAGTGCCGTTTCAGGATTGGGCGGTTGCCCTTATGCAAAAGGTGCCTCTGGCAATGTCGCCACAGAAGATTTAGTCTATATGCTCGATGGTATGAACATCGAAACAGGCATTGATCTTAAAAAGCTTACTCATGCTGGATTAAACATGATGCAAGTTTTAGGTAGACAATCAAACTCCAAGGTAGCCCTCGCCATAACGGCATAAGGAAAGTTTTTTGACTGAACACAACTCATCTCGTCCCCCACTACCTGCCAATGTCAGAGTGATGATTGCTTTAGTTGCATCCCCCACTCTATTGGTGGTAGGAATGTTGTTTTACACGCTGTTTTTTGATGGTTGGCAAAGTATTTCCATCAGCATGATCATTTTTTCAATTTTATGCATCTTGGCTTATTATGTGGTTATCAGCGGTCATCCCCCGCACCTTCGGATTAAAAAACGTGATAAAACAGTAAACTAATACCTGTTTGAAAAATCATTCGGGTACAATGTTTTATACCCTTAAGTTATAAAACCGCAGTAAGGTAGATTGAATGGAATTTTTTACTTGGGATGTAAACCCAGTATTAATTGAGTTTTTTGGATTAAAAATACATTGGTACGGCGCATTGTTTGCCACCGCTATTTTAGCTGGGTTGCAAGTCATGAAATGGATATTTCAACAAGAAAAAATCAAACTAGAATTACTTGATTCACTTCTGATGTATTCTGTTTTTGGTATTATTTTAGGCGCTAGGCTCGGTCATTGTTTATTCTATGATCCAGATTTTTACCTTAATAACCCTCTAAAAATATTAGCGATATGGGAGGGAGGTCTTGCCAGCCATGGTGGTGGCTTAGGTGTGATCATTGCGGTGTATTTTTTCCAAAGAAAATATAAAGTGGAATATTTGTGGTTATTAGACAGACTCGCTATTGCTACCGCATTGTTTGGTTTCTTTGTGCGTTTTGCTAATTTTATGAATTCCGAGATCATTGGTATTCAGACTAATGTACCTTGGGCTGTAGTATTTGCACGTATTGATTTGCTGCCTAGACATCCAGCTCAACTTTATGAATCATTATCTTACCTGAGCATATTTATAGCGTTGATAGTGTTATATCGCTTTTCACACATCAAAAAACAATCAGGGGCATTATTTGGTGCGTTTTTATGTTTGATATTTACCGCTAGGTTTGGCATTGAATTTGTCAAAGTCAAACAAGCCGCATACACCGGTGAAATATGGATAAGCACCGGACAAGCTTTGAGCATTCCATTTTTTGTGGTTGGCATAGTGCTATTGTTAAGGGCCTGGAAAAAGAGCCGCATTTAGGGCTTTCATGCCCATTCATTGTCTGCATATGAATGGGTTTCCGCTCTAATAATATGATTGATTAAATTAGAGAAATTCAACACTGACCATTATTGTCTATGACCTAAATGCTCTGGTAAATCCGAGCAACTTGTGTAGATATAAATTTCTATAATGAGTCAAAAAAACTATACACATTAGCTTCTGCATCTGAACTCCAAGGTCCACAACTTCAATAGACAAGATTTTATCTTAAATATATTAATCAATACTTCCAAGCATTGTATAAATGATTTTGTAGCACCTTTAAAAACGATTTAGTTCCTATATTTCGATAAGCAAATATCCCTCGAGTAATCCAGTCGTTAACTTGTCAACAACAATTTTTTGTATATATATTATTCTTTGGCAGTGTTTATTTGATTACGCCCCTTAGATACCAGCAAAATTTGTGTTCAGGTTAGGGTAAAGCAGGGATAT
The DNA here is from genome assembly GCA_051276225.1 of Flavobacteriales bacterium. Classification (GTDB taxonomy): domain Bacteria; phylum Pseudomonadota; class Gammaproteobacteria; order Enterobacterales; family Alteromonadaceae; genus Paraglaciecola. Next base: position 1,159 of record JBNMPD010000132.1, on the reverse strand, counting down.
CAGTTGCACAGGTTCATACAAACATGGCTACTTGAGCAAAATAACAAGATTAGATATGATTTTTTAAATATTTTGGCCTATTTGGCCTATTATCAGTAACTGTTTCCCATAAAATTTATTATTTATCTGTTAGGTAAATAGCTCTCATTGAATTTAATAAACGGTCGTGTAAACTCGATTAATCAGTAGGATTAATAAAAGATAAACGACTAAAAATAATGTTAATTATAAAGGAGTAAGGACTTATGGCGAACCAACCGTCTCGTTATATCAGCAATTTAACAAGGGATACCTACGCACTAATTTTAGCCGGTGGCAGGGGTTCAAGACTTTATGAACTCACAAATTGGCGAGCAAAACCGGCACTATATTTTGGTGGTAAATTCCGTATTATCGATTTTCCATTATCTAACTGTATTAATTCAGGGATACGTAATGTTGGTGTGGTTACACAGTACAAATCACATTCACTTATTCGGCATTTAGTCCGCGGTTGGGGACATTTTAAGAAAGAACTAGGCGAATCGGTTGAAATCCTTCCTGCATCACAGCGCTTTTCAGATAATTGGTACGAAGGTACCGCAGATGCTGTGTTTCAAAATATTGACATAATCCGTGACGAACTGCCTAAGTATGTGTTGGTATTATCAGGCGACCATATCTATAGAATGGACTACGGTAACTTAATTGCACAACATGCTGAGTCTGGAGCTAAAATGACAGTGAGTTGTATGCCCGTTCCGTTAGAAGAAGCAGCTGGCCAATTTGGTGTCATGTCGGTAGATGAAGATTCTAAAATTATTGGTTTTGAAGAGAAACCTGTGAACCCTACCCCTCTACCTAATGATCCAACAAAATGTTTAGCGTCAATGGGTAATTATGTGTTTGATACTGAGTTTTTATTCGAGCAATTAAGAGCAGATGCCGAAACATCGGGATCTGAACGAGACTTTGGTAAAGATATTATTCCTTCGATTATCAAAGATGGTTTAGTGTATGCGTTCCAGTTTACAAATGATGATGATACTGAGGCCTATTGGCGAGATGTAGGTACCTTAGATTCATTCTGGCAAGCCAATATGGAATTAGTGGCGCCGGTTCCCGCACTCAACTTATATGATAAAAAATGGCCAATTTGGACTTATCAGGAACAATTGCC
>JBNMPD010000131.1:0-8806 GCA_051276225.1 Flavobacteriales bacterium | reverse complement strand
ATTCTGGTGCGGTCACGATTAGCGCAAGTGTTTTACCGAAAAAAGCGGGAAAATTTCAATTGATCTTTGATGGTCAGGTACTTAAAACACAGTCAAAAAACCAGTTTCAACTAGAAACTGTCAATAGAGGCGCCCATACAATTAAAGTTAATTTTCTCGACAACTCAGGCAAGATCCTTGCATCGTCTAAGCAGCAGACCTTTTATCTGCAAAAAGCTTCTGCTTTGATCAATGCTAAGTAATGAAATAGTCATATTTTATAAAAAGTAGTATCTATATCAGAGCAGCTAAATAATACTTTGCACTATATAAGTGCATCAAAAGATGCATAAAAAGTTGAGTTTATGTCTGAATCTATCACTACTGAAAATTTACTAGATAAGTTATCAACTGCTGTAGTTGTGTTAGACAATGAATTAATTGTTCAGTACGCTAATCATGCTGCACAAGATGTGTTTGAGCGCAGTCTTAATTTGTTAATGGGCTGTTCACTTAATCAGTTTATTGCCTATTCGAGTCTCGATTTTGAGCGCTTTCAAAATTCTATGGAATTTGGTGACGTTTATTCTGACAGTGAAGTCACGTTCAAATTTACTGACGGTCGCCATACTCAAGCTGATGTCTGTGTCACCAGTATATTGGAAAACCAACACAAACACTTATTAGTCGAAATCAGACTTGTGGAACAACAGAAAAAAATCAGGCAAGAAAATCGACAATGGGCCCAACAGCAAGCCGCCCGTGAGTTAGTTCGTGGTTTAGCCCACGAAATTAAAAATCCATTAGGGGGTATCAGAGGAGCAGCACAACTATTAGCTAAACAGCTGCATAGCGATCAATTAAAAGAATTTACCCAAGTTATTATTGAACAATCCGATAGGCTCACCAATCTTGTTGATCGCTTATTAGGGCCAAATTTGCGACCAAGTTTTGGTTGGTACAACGTGCATCAGGTGCTCGATAAAGTCTGTACGTTGGTGCAACTCGATCCTAGCCATAATATTGCTATTACCAGGGACTATGATCCGAGTATCCCCGATGTGTACCTTGATCAAGATATGATGCAACAAGCCACATTGAATGTGGTGCGCAATAGTGTGCAAGTATTATCAGAACAACAAGACGTTGTCGGTGAAATACAAATAATCACCAGAATTGAACGCCAAGTGATTATTCATGGCGCTTGTTTTCCATTATGCGTGAAAATTCAAATTATCGACAACGGCCCTGGCATACCTATCGAACTCAAAAACACCTTATTTTACCCCATGGTGACCAGTAAAAAAGAAGGTAGCGGGTTAGGCCTATCTATATCCCAAACGCTTATCGGACATCACCGAGGAAAGATTGAAGTAGATAGCTGGCCGGGCAGAACAGAATTTATTTTATATATCCCCATTGATAAAAAGGATCCTCAGATATGAGTGCAGAACCCGTATGGATAGTCGATGATGACAGCTCGATTCGTTGGGTATTACAAAAAGCGTTACAAGCAGCGAACATTCCTTGTTTCAGTTTCGAAAATCCCCAAGACTTATTACTGCAGTTGGAAACAGAGCAACCCCCAGAAGTGATCGTGTCGGACATACGTATGCCACAAATGGATGGAATGGTTTTATTACGTGAAGTACATAAGCGTTTTGAGAATATCCCAGTGATTATCATGACCGCCCATTCTGATTTAGACAGTGCGGTGAATGCTTATCAAAGTGGTGCATTTGAATACCTACCTAAGCCCTTTGACATTGATGAAGCGGTGAACTTGGTGCAACGGGCGTTAACTCATGCCCGTGAGCAATCTACTAAAAACCAACCACCTGAACTGGTAAAAGCGACAGAGATCATTGGTGAAGCACCAGCTATGCAAGAGGTGTTTCGAGCGGTTGGACGTTTGTCTCGTTCAAGTATTAGTGTACTGATTAATGGCCAATCAGGTACAGGTAAAGAGTTAGTTGCTCACGCACTACATCGCCATAGTCCGCGTTCAAATAATACTTTTATAGCCCTGAACATGGCGGCAATACCTGCTGACTTGATTGAGTCTGAATTATTTGGACATGAAAAAGGTGCCTTTACTGGTGCGCAAGCAGCTAGGCAAGGGCGCTTCGAACAAGCCAATGGCGGTACATTATTTTTAGATGAAATAGGTGATATGCCATTAGACGTGCAAACCAGGTTATTGCGAGTCTTAGCAGATGGGCAATTCTACCGAGTTGGTGGCCATAACCCCGTTACAGTGGATGTCAGAATTATTGCTGCGACACACCAAAACTTAGAGCAACGTGTATCCGAAGGTAAATTTAGAGAAGATTTGTATCACAGGTTAAATGTCATACGAATTCATATCCCAACGCTGAGTGAAAGACGTGAAGATATTCCTATCTTGGCGGCGCACTTTCTACAAAAAGCGGCTGCGGAACTAGCTGTTGAGGTTAAATCTCTTAGCAAAGAGACCAAAAAGATCCTTGCTAACTTACCTTGGCCAGGCAATGTACGTCAGCTCGAAAATATGTGTCGTTGGTTAACTGTGATGGCTAGCGGACAAGAAGTGTTACCTCACGATCTGCCTCCAGAAATCAACCAGCAACCGATGTCTGTAGAAAATACAGCTGAGTCTGGAGATTGGCGCACGTTATTATCCAGTTGGGCTGATGGGCAACTTAAGTCTGGTCAAAATAATATCTTGGACGAGGCCATTGCTAGTTTTGAGCGTATATTGCTAGAGCGCGCCTTGCACTATACCCATGGGCATAAGCAAGACGCAGCCAAGAGATTGGGGTGGGGCAGAAATACCCTGACCAGAAAGTTGAAAGAATTGGATATGTAAATTCTCTATGACAATCGGACTTATTTTCTGATTGTCATTCAAGTTTAAGTCATTTATTAGCTAAAAAAAGTTTGCCAGCATCAAATGTTATGAATGCCAAAAGGCCTCAGACAATTTTTCATGACGGCAGGCAAACCCCCACTGCAAGAAACATAAAAATTATTTGGCCGAAGCGATGTGATTGTTAGTGCTGCAAGGATAACAAAAAAGTCACTCGGAAAATGTTCTAGGCTTAATTTAGCTATTCACAAATTTAGAGTGACTAAACCCACAAAATTAATTTCTATTCATCTTTATCATTTAAAAATACTTTCACTGCGCTTTTTAATTAGTCAACAACGAAGCCATGCCTTTATTAAAGGCTTGCATCCATGTGCTTGAAAATTGACCTTTGGCAATTCGATTGATTTCGATGACTGCTTTTTTCTTAGGCCGTTTTAAATGTGCCTGGTGTGCCCTAGCATGAGTAATAGCGTCAAAAGTGTCTAATATGGCTAACAACTTTGCACCTTCGCAAATATCATCTTCTTGGATCCCAAGTGGGTAACCACTTCCATCAATTCGTTCATGGTGTTGCATCACTATTTTACGCGCTTCGTTCCACAGATTAAGGTTTTCCAGTAAGCGAGCACTTTTATAAACATGAGAGCGCATTAGGTTAAACTCAACTTCTTCTAGTTTTTGTTGTTTATGCAGAACAGAAATAGGCATAAATGCCATACCAAAATCGTGCATATAACAGGCTACGGCAAGCTGGACTTCGTCAACCGGTGAACCTGCAATTTTATTAATATACCCAGCAAGTTTGGCGATCCTATCGCCTCTGCCTTCCCAGTACATAGAGCGCTTTTCTATGGGTTTCATTAATTCTCGAAAGAACACCAAATCTTCACGTTCCTCAGCAGTGATTGTCTTCGGTATGCCTGTTGTCGCTATGCTTGAAGGAACCGCCGCTGGAGGCGTTTCCCCGACGTTTTCTTGCTCACTACCTAGGTCAAGACTAGGATCTAATATCAAAACTGCATTAGCTAATAATTGTTCATGATCAACCGTGTTTTTAGGTGAAATAAGTTTGATAGCGATGACAAGTTGCTCAAACATCTGCTTATTATATTCTGCTTGCCCAGTTTGAATGCAGCTTTGCACAAATACTTTGACTTTATCCATGATCAATAATACCAAGTCACTCATATTACTGGTGTATTCAATTTGCCCTTTACGTAAGTAATCAAGAAGATCTTCGGCATATTGCAGAAGTGGAATGAGTGGCGAAAAGTTAACTAGGCCTAAATCACCTTTGATGGTGTGGATCGAGCGAAATAGTGCACGTTGTAATTCGTTATCTTTTGGCTTTAACTCTAGTTCAATTAATGTCTGTTCAGCCGCTTCATAAAGTTCGTTAATTTCTTCCAACAGATCGGTGAGAATATCTTCATCGAGATCTTCATGTGTAAACATTTGCATTGAATGAATAGCCTTAATGATTGAAAGTAATGGTTGACCTTTTTAGTATCGGCTAATTAAGAATTTAATTCATTTATTTGTGCCGTAACAAAAAAAGTAAAAGTAAAAACACGTCCAAATCAATCAGTATAAGTGTTTTAGACACTGGATTATGTGCGTATAATCTACGTACTCTTAATTGATGAGGCTATGCCTTGATAGCGCTGATACGCATAATTGCGATATTCTTTTATTTTTTGTTGATCAACCTAGTATTAATATTGATTTGTTTGGTGCGGCCTTTTCATCGTGATAACGTAAATGCCGCTGGTACTTTGTATAGCTCTGTTTCACGTTTACTGGGACTAAGAATTGAAATCCGTGTACCTGATAGCGTTAAGCAAGGTGGTCCATATGTGTACATTGCTAATCACCAAAATAGTTATGATTTACTGACTATCTGTGGCGCTACGCAAAAAGGAACAGTAACAGTAGGTAAAAAAAGCCTTAAGTGGATACCTGTGGTCGGCCAGATATATTGGTTAACAGGTAATATCATGATTGACCGTAAAAACTCAGGTCGTGCCTATGATACTTTGCAAGGCACAGTGCAAAAAATTCAAAAAAGACGTTTATCTGTGTGGTTTTTCCCTGAGGGTACACGCAGCTATGGGCGCGGATTGTTACCTTTTAAAACAGGTGCATTTCGTATTGCTGAAGCCACCAATGAACCCATAGTAATCATTACTGCCAGCAGGTTATACGATAAAATAAAACTCAACAGGTGGGATAATGGCACTTTATTAATCGAATTGTCAGAGCCAGAGTTTATGGATAAAAATAAGTCCATCAAACAAAATGCTGAATATTTTCATCAAAGAATGCAACAACAGATTAAAAAAGTAGATGCAGAAATAGATAACAAAATCGGATGATCCGGTTAGCTTAGAGGAACATTTTATGAATTCAGAAGAAACATCCGAACTGGCCGAATGGCATGAGTTTAATCAAGAAACAATCGAAGCATTGATCGAAGATGGCAGTGATGCCAGTAAAACCCATACTATTGAGTATCATTTTGCTAGTGCTGACTTTGACGTTTTAGAAAAAGCAGCCGTTGATGCCTTTAAGGCCGGTTTTGAAGTCGGTGATGCAGAAGAGTTAGAATTAGAGGATGGCGAAGAAGTATTTTGTTTTGATGCAGTGGTCAATCGTATGTTGGATACCCATTTAATCAACCAAGACACCGACAAGCTTTTTGCTATTGCCATCAAACATGACGTGGATTACGACGGTTGGGGCACTTATTTTATCGAAAAGTAGCCCTTACTTGCTTGCTCAGAAAAAACAAACCTATGTCACAAAAATGTCATAGGTTTGTCAACAAAAAGCAGTAAAACCTTCATATAAGTGTCAATTAAAGTACATCTAATATTCATACCAGTCGTGCAAATTACCGTCTACCAAAATCAATTAAGACGACACATTAATGAGTGGCATTAAATTATCAAAATTAGCTCTATCTATCTCTCTAGCATTTAGTTCTTTCGCAGCAATTACACCCGTTTTTAGCGCTGAAGAAAACATGGAATCGATCACAGTTGTTGGGAGAAGTGTATCTTATGCTAACAACCAAACATCAGATGAAATGATAAAGCAGCAAACATCCATGACCAGTGTATTGGCTGCCATTGATAATTTGCCAGGGGTATTAATAAACGAAGGTGATACTTTTGGTGCTGACGATTGGTCCACCAGTATTTCTATTCGTGGTTTCCAAGTTGATTTATCTCAACAGCAGATTGGTATGACCATAGATGGCATTGCCAATGGTAATTCCAATTATGGCGGCGGCGCCAAAGCTAATCGTTATATTGATACCGAAAACTTAGCCAGAGTCGATGTGTCGCAAGGTACTGCAGATATTGCTTCTCGTTCACATGAAGCATTAGGTGGCACCCTCGATTTTGTTACTTTAATGCCTGGTGTAAACGAGCGTTTGGTTGTTAGTACTACGTTTGCCGAGTTTGATGGTAGAAAATTCTTTGCACGTTATGAAACAGGCGAAATAGCAAAAGATACTTTTGCATGGTTCAGTCTGTCTAATCAAGAAAGTAGCGATTGGATGGACCAAGCTGCAGAAAATGTGCGTGATCATTTTGCTGCAAAAGTGATTAGCACTATCGGTGACGTCAATTTGACTGCTTATGCATCTTACGACGATACCCATGAAGACAATTACCAACGTATCTATGGTTTGACACAATTTGAGCAAAACTCTAGTTGGGATCAACTCACTAACGAATGGACAGGTGTCCCTTACCAAGATCAAGCGTATCGTCGTGGTTGGTCTACGTTAAGAGAAAACTTTTTTACTTATTTAAAAGCAGATTTTACGGTTGGAGACGTTGCGTTTAGCACTAATGTCTACTATCACAATAACGAAGGTCGTGGTGACTGGGTGCCACCGTATTTGGTTAACGTTACTGATGATGGGGAAGGTAACGGCAATTCTGAGGTGGTGTCTGGCAACACAGCTTATGGTGGTGAAATTTTAGGGCAAATTTTCTTTGTTAACAGAGCAGGTGTTCAGCTTAGTCCTATCGATGGTTGTGCAAGCTCTATTGGTTTCCCTTACGGAGGCGCAGGCGCTGAGTATGACCCAGGTTGTTATGAACAAGGCGCTATTCCAGTAGGTTCATATCGCACGACTAATTATGAAAAATCACGTATTGGTATCAATGGTGACTTTATCTGGGATGCGCGTATAGCCGATATGGACAATACGCTACGCGGTGGTTTCTGGTATGAAGATTACACGCGTGATGAAACTCGTAGCTGGCAGAAAATTATTGATTCGGCGACCAGTTACCGTTTTGATGAAACCCCTTATTGGGTTCAGTACGATCGCGAATTCCCAGTAGAAACCACGATGTTTTACCTTGAAGACCAACTTGATGTAGGTTTTGCTAAAGTTCACTTTGGTATCAAGCAGTTTTTTGTTGATGTGTCGAAAAATGACAGATTTAATGCAACCAACGATCAAGGCGTATCTTCGGATTCAGACTTACTCTTTTCAGCCGGTTTTGTGGCACCTTTACCTGTTAATGGACTTGAGATGTTCGCTGGTTTTGCACAAAACTATGCTTCAATCAAAGATGCGGTGTTAGAGCGTGATGATTCTGATTTAAGTTCGGTTAAGCCCGAAACTGCTGACAATTTTGACCTGGGATTACGTTATTCGTCCAAAGACCTGAGCGCTAGCTTGACTTATTACGTCACTAAATTTGAAGACAGAATTACCTTTATTAGTAATGAAGATAACACAGGTCCTGATTACTTAGAGTCGGCTGCTGGAGCCTACATTAACGACGGCGGTATAGAATCGAAAGGTTTTGAAGCATCGTTAAGTTACCAGTTATCTGATAATTTAAGTGTGTATGGTTCTTATACAAGTAATGATTCCAAATATACTGAATCGGAATATACGGAAGAAGAGATTATAGGTAACGGCGTAATCGGTGCCGCTGAACAAATGGGTGTAGTCAGCATCGATTGGGTACGTGGTAACCATTCTGCTGGCCTAAGCACTAAATATGTTGGCGAACGTTGGATAAATCAAGGGAATACTGCTGCTGTAGAAGCGTATACAGTCAGTGATTTTTACTTTGGTACTTCCATTGATGACTTAGGCAGCAGTGTTGAGTCGATTGACATTAACTTCACCATCAACAACCTGTTTGATGAAAGTTACCTTGGTACTATTGCCACTAATGCAGCATGGATAGGAGCTCCTCGTACAGTTGCTCTAAATATAAAAGCCGCGTTTTAAATAAAATTTCCCTGTGTGTCACTTTTGGGACGAGCTTATGCTCGTCCTTTTTTTTGTCTAATGAGAGTGAGTTTGAAATGAAATTAATCTTTTTTTTTGGTTTATGCTGCTTTGTCTTAACGAGCAAAGCTGCCGATAATTTAATATTGGTCAGTATTGACGGATTGCGTTGGCAAGAAGTATTTCAGGGGTATCAGGATGATGTGCTTGGTTTAGAAACATTTAAGGAACAAAAAGCAGGCTTAGTTAAACAGTTTTCAGGCACAAGTGCTGAGATTAAACGTCAGAAGTTGATGCCTTTTTTATGGAATGTATTGGCAAAAGAAGGGGTGTTAATAGGTAATCGTAAACTTGGTTCACAGATGCAAGTCACAAACGGTTATTGGTTTTCGTATCCAGGTTACAATGAGTTGTTAACAGGAAAAGCTGACCCGAACATTGATTCAAATAAAGCCATCGACAATCCCAATGTCACAATATTGGAATGGCTGAATAAACAATCAGAATACCAAGGGAAAGTCGCTGCTTTTGGCAGTTGGGATGTGTTTCCCGCCATTATTAATCGGACACGCAGTGGTGTACCTATTAATGCGGGTTTTGAGTCTGCCGATTGGGCAGGTTTATCAGATAAAGCTCAGTGGTTAAATACGTTGCAAACACAAGTTCCCAGTCCTTGGCATAATGTGCGTTTAGATGCCTTTACC
>JBNMPD010000130.1:0-8959 GCA_051276225.1 Flavobacteriales bacterium | reverse complement strand
TTCCTCTTCCTCTTCCTCTTCTGGCCATCGATAACGATTAAGGCGCACAACCATACCAAATAGTGGATGGTCGAAATAATGAACTTGTTTACTGATCACGCGCCTTAGTTGATTAAAATTAACGCTTTGTAAAAAATTCAATTTTTGAGAATTTGGTTGTAGAGTAATCGGCTGCAAAGAATTCGGTTGCGGAGATCTAGGTTGTAGTTGGTTGAGAACCACTGCACTTTGGTCAGGTAAAGCTGTCGATGAGCCTTGTATTTTTGGGGCTTTATTCGAATCGAATATTGGTTGTCTGTAATCTAAATTACTGTCTATATGCAAATAGGGTACGCGATTTATATTACGAAGATATACAGTTATCTCGCCGTCTAACTGCCAGAGTTCTTTGAACATGACTGAGTCGGCAATTGTGTTCTGCTGGCTAGTTTTGTCAGTAGTTTTCTCATCGGCTTGATCAATATTCACAGCTGTGTCATCTGCTAACGCAGCAGCAATCCTTGCAAACAGGTCTTCAGTAATCCCTTCTGACTCTTCGCCACCAATCCGTGTTGATAGTGCTTGTTGCTGTTCTGCGGTTAAACGTGCTAATTCTTTTTCAGGTATGTAAAAGTCGTCGGTTGATTGATTCAATTTATCAAATAAACTATCCGTGTCGTCGATTAAAGATGAACCGTTAGCATCAAATTGTTGAGCAAAATTTTCGCCTGCGAACAACCTAAACGTTTGTCCTTTACTTCGACTAAATTTAACTTCTTGGCGCCAGTTTATGTGTAATATTGGGGTGATACCCCGTTGTTTTTTTATTTTTTCATAAAGGTCGCGCATATACATAGTTGACGTGGGCAACAAAAATGCAGCGCGTTTTTGTTGCCACTCAATACCATTAATGATTTCAGGAACACGCTCAATTGGATCTGATAGTTGAGGGGCGGGTTCATCATTTTTCGAGGCTTTGATTGACGCAAAGGAAGGGTCAATCTGTTCTGCATAGGCACAAAGAAATTCGCTAGGTATTTGCCACTCAATAAATTCAACTTTAATAGGAGGTCTTATTAAATCGACTTCAGCAGGTAAATTTGTATCAGGTTGTGGGCCTAAATCAGCGCTAGCATTTTTTGCTGAGTAAGATGGATTTACGCTGTCGGTATCTGAGTTTGTATTGGAAATAGGAACGGAAATAGCATCAGATGATTCAGTTGATGACGCTGTGTCATTCGGCTGAGCAAAGGTATTTGTTGTAGTCACGTCATATTGAAAAACTTGTTCAACGGCATTATCAGCTTTTTCTTCGGCTGTCTCATCCGTTTCAGTGCCTAAATCCAGGTCTGTTTGTTGCTGTTGCTCTAGTTGTTGTCCTTGCTCAAGTGGTATATCTGTCTGCGGCCTCGATGGCTCGTTTATTTTAGGAACAGGCAAAGGAAACGCAAAATCTTGTTGATATTGTGTTTTTACTGCAAGTTGATTTGAAGCACGACAATATGGCAAACCAGCTCGCAAATAGGTTAAATCTGGATTCAAATAGGGCGTAATTAAATCCAGAGCGTCACTTGCAGGTTGTTCAAGTCGAGACTGTTTGAATTTCTCAGATATATCGGCGGCATCTAAATTACGTTCAAATATGATCACTTCAACATCAAACCACCACTCTTGATCAGCCGCATGTACAGCTTGAATTAAAACACTGGCACTGAGGAAAGTGGCGACTGCCCACCTTACAGAAAATACATCCAACATCATTTTTTTTAGTGGATGAACAGTCATTTTATCTGTCATTAAGCAACTCGTAATTGTTGGCTAAACTCGGTTAGCATATTATTGAACAGTGCAAGTCTATCTTTGGCAGATTCAGTAGGCACGTTAAATTTGAGTTTTTGAGGGCCATCTAACTTATAAATTCTAGGTTGTGATTGGATCAATTTAATAATAAAGCTGGGGTCAATGTGCGTTTTCTGTGAGAACTCAACAAACCCGCCTTTATTAGTACCTTCTATCTTAGATATACCAATAAGTTTAGCTTTTAATTTAAGCATGGCCATATCCAACAGGTTCTTAGCGCTTTGAGGTAACAATCCAAATCGGTCTATCAGTTCTATTTGCAACTCATTGACCGCTCTTTCATCTTTGCAGCCCGCCAATTTTTTGTATAAAGACAAACGTGTATTCACATCAGGGATATAATCATCAGGGAAAAGTGCGGGTAAACGTAAGTCGATATCAGTTTGTTCTGCAAGAGCGGCTTCTAAGGAAGGTTCTTTACCTTCTTTGAGTGCTTCAACAGCTTGATCCAACATGTCCATATATAGAGTGAAACCGATACTGGAAATTTGACCTGATTGACCATCACCTAATAATTCACCCGCACCACGAATTTCTAAATCGTGTGTGGCCAGTGCAAAACCAGCTCCTAACTCTTCTAGCGATGAAATAGCATCTAAGCGTTTTGCCGCATCTTTGCTTAATCGTCTAGGATGAGGTGTGAGTAAGTAAGCATAAGCTTGGTGATGAGAACGCCCAACACGACCACGCAATTGATGAAGCTGTGCTAAACCAAGATGGTCAGCTCTATCCATCACGATGGTATTGGCCGAAGGGACGTCAATACCGGTTTCAATAATGGTGGTACATAACAACACATTAAAACGCTGATGATTAAAGTCAGACATGACCTTTTCCAAGTCACGCTCGCGCATCTGACCATGGCCAATAGCGATACGTGCTTCTGGTACTATTTCTGCGATTTCTTCAGCAGTACGTTCAATGGTGTCTACTTCATTATGTAAAAAGTAAACCTGCCCACCACGCAAAATTTCACGCATGATGGCTTCACGTATTAATCCTTTATTACGTTGCTGCACAAAGGTTTTGATTGGTAGACGTTTAGCTGGAGGTGTGGCAATTATGGACAAATCGCGCATACCACTTAAGGCCATATTCAAGGTCCTTGGAATGGGTGTCGCAGTCAGGGTTAGGATATCAACGTCAGAACGAAGCGCTTTAAACTTTTCTTTCTGGCGCACGCCAAATCGGTGTTCTTCATCGATGATGACTAAACCCAAATCTTTAAACTTAAGGCGGTCTTGTAATAAAGTATGGGTGCCAACCACTATATCCACTTTACCTTCACTGATAGCTATAACGGTTTCTTTTGCAGCTTTAGCGCTGACAAATCGCGATAATACTTCAATTCTAAAAGGGCAGTTGACAAAACGCTCTTTAAAATTTTCAAAATGTTGACTGGCAAGCAACGTTGTAGGTACTAATATGGCGACTTGTTTGCCTTGGTTTGCAGCAATAAAAGCTGCGCGCATGGCCACCTCGGTTTTACCAAAACCTACGTCACCACACACTAACCGGTCCATCGCATTGCCTGATCCCATATCTTGGATCACAGAATTAATAGCTTTTTGCTGGTCAATGGTTTCTTCAAACGGGAAACTGTCACTAAAGGATTGGTATTCATCCCAAGCAATTTTAAAAGCATAACCGGGCTTGGCTGCTCGTCTGGCGTAAACATCTAATAATTGCGCAGCTATGTCACGCACTTTTTCAGCAGCTTTTTTCTTGGCTTTTGTCCAGGTGTCGGTACCTAAATGATGAAGGGGCGCATGGTCAATATCACCACCACTGTATCGACTGATTAAATGCAGAGACGCAACAGGCACATACAACTTTGCTTGTTTGGCATACTCTATGGTCAGATATTCTGTTGTGATCCCGCCTGCATCTAATGTTTGCAAGCCTAAATAACGACCCACTCCATGGTCAAAATGCACCACTGGCTGGCCAACCTGTAATTCTGCCAAATTACGAATGATGGCATTTTCGTCTGTGCCTTGGCGTTTATCACGTTTACGACGATGGCTGATTTTATGCCCGAGTAACTCGGTTTCGGTAATAAAAGCAATGGCGCTTTTGGGCTCATTAAGTAAAAAACTAAACTCGGCCGCACCTACTGAAATACCGATAGTTTCAGCACTGTGCATAAAGTCATTAAAATGCTCAAAAACCTTGGGTTTAATCTCAGCTTTTGTGAGTATTTCTAAAAGTCCTTCACGGCGTCCAGCAGATTCGGCGCTAAACAACACTTTAATTTTTTGCTTCTGCCACTTTTCTACTTGTTGCTTAAGTGATGCCCAAGGTAGTTTATTTTGTGGTTTTAGTGCGACGTCACCCACCGATGCAGTGGCAAAGTTATAACAGCCACTTTTCTCATCTAATACTTGATTTTGTATCTGGACCCTTGGCCACTCTTTTAAGGCTCCAAACAGTTCTTCATAACGCATAAAAATATCGGCTGGATGAAGTAAAGGTCTAGCAAGGTTATAGCGCAATTGCTCGTATCTATTACTCACATCTCTCCAATGATTTTCATGGGCTGCTTGTAAATCGCCATGCATTAAAACAGTGGTGTCTTGGTTAAGATAATCAAATAAAGTCGCAGTTTTATCAAAAAATAAAGGCAAGTAATACTCGATACCACCTGGCATCAAACCTTTACCTACTTGGTAATAAATTGATTCTCTGCTGTTATTTGCAGCAAACTTACTAAGATATTGTTTTCTAAACAACAGGCTAGCATCTTTGTCTGTGGGGAATTCCCTAGCAGGTAAAAGTTTAATTTCATCTACTTTGTCACCAGAACGCTGGGTTTCAGGGTTAAAGTGCCTGATGGTGTCTACTTCATCATCGAATAAATCAATACGATAAGGATGTTGGCTACCCATAGGAAATAAATCAATGATACTGCCACGAATAGAAAACTCACTGTGGCCCATCACTTGGTTGACATGCAGATATCCTGCACGCTCTAACCCTGAACGAAAACTATCAATATCTATCTTTTGATTGATTTTTAATATAAGTAAATATTTACTTATATAATCAACAGGTGCCATCCGCATCATTAGGGTATTAATTGGTACAATAAATACCCTGCGCTGATTTTGGGTAAGCTGATAAAGTGTTTCTAGGCGCTGAGAAACAATATCTTGATGAGGAGAAAAGTTATCGTAAGGCAATGTTTCCCAATCTGGGAATAGTTGCACATCAACGGATTGATCCTGCAAAAAATAATCAAGTTCTTTTTCAAGTTTGATAGCACTGGGAGTATCTGCGGTCACTAATAATATTGGGCCAGTGGCCAGTTTAGCTGCATTAGCTAGGACCAGAGCTGTGCTGCTGCCTTGCAGATTACCCCAATGACGAACATCATTTTTTGTTTTAAGAGTATTGTGCGGTAAAGGTGGTGAAAAAATACTGTGAGTCATTAATTATTTCTATATGGTTCTTTTTTACGTTTTTTCTTGGCTCTTGCGCTTGCGTAAATTGGCTGCTTGCAAGTGTAAACTGGCTTTCACTAATAAGTCTTGATCTTCTTCACGGATGCGATTAAAAATCATGGATACATGGTACTTATCCTCCACACGCTTACAAGCGATAACTTCAGCAAAACAAAAAATGGCTGTAGCTTCTTCTCTTATGAATAGTTTGAGTTCTATTGTGCCACCTATTGCTAATTCGCTTTCACTAACAAGAACTATACCACCGCCACCAAATTGCACCGAATGATAGGTTTGTTCCTGTTTCGAATGCTGTTGCAGAATTAAAGACATCATTAAGTTAATTTTTCGTGATTGATGATTAAGAAACTCAGCTAATTCAATAGCATGTTCGCCTAAGCCACGAAGTGGTCTTAAAGCCTTGGTGTCAATGGCAGATAACTCACTTGCTATTCGAAACTCGTAAGGCATTTGCTGATGCAAATCATCAATTTCGGGCAACACAAAATCATCGGCTACTAAACGCATATTGACTAAAATATTGTGTTTGATCATAAAAAATTCATCAAATTGTTGATGTTTTTCTTCAAGCGTCATGTTTTGCATCTTTATACCCAGTCTACCTTTGCTTGTGAGATTTACCTTAAACACGTATTATTCAACATCATTCGTCACTATACCATCAGTTGAAGCTATATTTTGTAACTGATTTGTTGTTATTAGAGTTTTTTCCTAATGTTTTATCCACTCTCAGCCTTCATCGGTTTACGCTACGCTAAAGCATCGAAAGGCAGTCATTTCATTGCATTTATTAACTTTTTCTCTGTCGCAGGTATTGCCCTTGGGTTGATGGCCTTGATTACCGTTTTGTCAGTGATGAATGGCTTTGAGGGTGAACTTAAGCTTCGTAATTTAGGGATCACCCCGCATGTATTAGTAAAAAATAAACCTGATGCAGATATCACCGCGGATATGTTTAATCATGTTGATGGTGTATTAACCAGTGTCCAACAAATAGATTCAGAAGGTATAATACAATCCTCAGAAGGGCTTAAAGGAGTGATGTTTCAGGGTATTCAACCCGATATAATGCAGCGTTCGTCTATCATCGCCGAGAATATGTTGGCCGGTCAACTGAATGATTTAGTCAAAGGTGAATATGGGATTATTATTGGTCGCGCATTGTCTATCAATTTAAATTTACGGATTGGCGAACAAGCCCGACTAATTGCTTCTGAAAATAGTTATTTTGGTCCCTTTGGACGAATATACAGCCAAAGAGTGTTCCGTGTTGTTGGACTATTTGACATGGGCTCTGCATTAGACGACAAAGCAGTGTTGATGCATATTGATGATGCTGCTAGGTTATTAAGAAGTAAAACGTCAAATTTAGCTCAAACTCGTCTATTCTTAGAAGATGCGTTTGATTATAAAAGTGTGGTTCAAGCTTTAGATAAGGAAGGTTATAGTTCCACTAATTGGCGAGACCAGCAAGGTGTATTATTTGATGCGGTTAAGATGGAAAAAAATATGATGTCGTTGATGTTACTCCTAATTATTTCAGTGGCTGCATTTAATATAGTATCCGCTCTGGTGATGGTGGTGACCGAGAAACAGGGTGATATCGCCATACTCTTAACCCAAGGTATGACCAGAAATAATATCATGGGGATTTTTCTATTTAATGGCATATATAATGGCATAAAAGGTACCGCGATTGGTGTTATTGCTGGTGTACTGTTGGTGACTCAAATTAATAATTTGGTCAAATTATTTAACTTACCAATATTTCTTAGCCCAGATGGGCAAGGTGTACCCACCGATTTACAATGGCAACAAGTTGTCTTTCTAATCGGTACGTCACTTATTCTGTGTTTTCTGGCCAGTCTTTATCCTGCTTACCGTGCAGTAAAAGTTAATCCGGCAGATGCTTTAAAATATGAATAAGTTGTGGTTCGGTATATGATGGCTGACTTAATGTTTTACTTTACGGCACCCTCGCTATAATTTTTTAAGGTTTATTTAATGGAAAAAACGTTTATCACTGCACAACAGCTACTTGAAGATTCATTTCGAGTGGCAGCTCAAGTTTATGACAGTGGCTTCCGTCCACATTTTATAATCGGTATTTGGCGAGGTGGTGCGCCTATTGGTATCGCAGTGCAGGAGTATTTTGATTTTAAAAAAGTAGAAACTGATCATATAGCAGTACGAACCTCGTCTTATTATGGAATTGACCAACAATCAAAAACTATAAAAGTACATGGCTTACACTATTTGATTGAAAACGCCAATGCACAAGACAGCCTATTGATTGTAGATGATGTATTTGACACCGGTCGTAGTGTTGAAGCCTTAATTAAACAAATTAAGCAGTTATCTCGTGCAAACATGCCAAAAGATGTGCGTATTGCATGTCCTTACTACAAACCTAAAAACAACAAAACTGACATTGAGCCTGACTATTTTGTGCACGAAAACGACGAGTGGTTGGTGTTCCCCCATGAGATATCAGGTTTAACACCAGATGAAATAATCAAAGGCAAAACAGATTTAAAAAATGTGATGCATTTGTTACAACAAGACTGATTTTGCGAAACGTAAAATAATTAACAGACTGGGGTAGGTGGCTACCCTTTTAATGCCTGAGGAAAAGTAGATGGATCAGCAACAAGTCAGAGAGTACCTTTCAAACAAACCTTTTACGGTAGAAACATTCCCCTATGGGGATGATATATCTGTGTTTAAAGTTAAACATAAAATGTTCGCAATTTTAGCCGAAGATAAAATGAGCAAAGGAGATGAGTCCGTTGATGGAGATAATAGTTTTTGGCGGGTAAACCTTAAATGCGACCCACAAGAAGCCATCGCGCTTCGAAACACATTTTCATCTGTTATCCCCGGATATCATATGAGCAAGGTACACTGGAACACCGTTAAGCTAGATGGTTCAGTCCCGAAAAGTGAAATACAGCGGATGATGGATAATTCTTTTAATTTAGTGGTTAGTAATATGATTAATGAAGACCAAGAATCAATTTTGCAACAACTTTAACGATGAATGATTAGATGTGCTAGCAAGGTTACAAATAGTTGAGCTAATGACCAATTAGAAATTTCTCAACATTCAGAGCCTACAGTATTTTTTGAGTTTTTATTTTTAACCAGTGGCATGAAGTCTGTCTGAATGGGTTTCTTTAGACCATGTTATACGTTCAGTATTAACACCCACATAAGAAAAATTTTTGCTGGCAGTATCTGGAGTTTTGCATGACGAAGTGAGGGCGTTTAACGAAACTTTGTTGAATGTTTTTGCCGACTAATAATTTATACAGTTATTGAAGAATAATGTTATTGGGTAAAGACACATTATCCTGCCACTGAAAAGTGGCAGGATAATGTCCAAAAATTAGCAGAAAGCCGCAGTAATGTGAATACAACAAGTCCCAAGTTAATTCCTAGGCTCTAGAGTCAACATCCTCAAAGACTATCCTACCTATACTGCAAGCTTATGAGTTGTAGAAATATTGGTTTATGTAATATTAATATCATTTTAAGGTTTATTGTTTTTTTAATGACTGATCGAGCTTAACTAACACTGACAATATTAGGGCAGCATTAAATCATCGTTGATCTCTTTATATATAATCTTTAAAAATACCTTTCAAAGGTACTAT
>JBNMPD010000129.1:0-8984 GCA_051276225.1 Flavobacteriales bacterium | reverse complement strand
AGGTTGAGGTTAAGATTGTCACACTTTTAATTGAATCTAATCACAAAAAAGGCCGCTTCGTGCAAACGTAGGCGACCTTTTAGATCCAGTATTTTACTTTATTTTCCGTGTTTTCCACCAAGATACAACCAGGTTTCGACTACCGTATCTGGATTAAGTGACACACTATCGATACCTTGCTCGACCAACCACTGCGCCAAGTCTTCATGGTCAGAAGGGCCTTGTCCACAAATACCTACATATTTACCGCGCTTTTTAGCTGCTTGAATTGCCATAGATAACAGGGCCTTAACCGCAGGGTTACGCTCATCAAACAAGTGAGCGATCAAGCCCGAATCACGATCTAGTCCAAGCGTTAGCTGAGTTAAATCGTTAGAGCCGATGGAGAAGCCATCAAACATATCCAAGAATTGATCAGCCAAAAGTGCATTCGAAGGTAATTCACACATCATAATAACACGTAGGCCATTTTCGCCTTGTACTAAGCCTTCTTCAGCAAGCAGCTCCAATACCTTTTTACCTTCTTCAAGAGTCCGCACAAAGGGGATCATGATCTCAACGTTAGTTAAGTCCATTTTATTACGCACCCGCTTTATCGCCTCACATTCCAAGGCAAAACATGCACGAAAGTCTTCTGAGATATAACGACTGGCACCACGGAAACCAAGCATAGGGTTTTCTTCATCAGGTTCGTACTGATAACCACCAACAAGATTAAAGTATTCATTAGACTTAAAATCAGACATCCGTACGATGACTTTTTCAGGCGAAAACGCCGAGGCAATGGTTGAAATACCTTCTACCAATTTTTCGATGTAAAACTCTACCGGTGAAGCATAACCCGCGATAATATCAGTGATTTCTTTCTTTAATTCATTAGGTTGCTGTTCAAAATCAAGTAACGCTTTAGGATGAACCCCAATCATGCGGTTAATAATAAACTCAAGTCGCGCTAAACCTACACCAGAATGGGGCAAACGAGCAAAATCGAAAGCTCTATCAGGGTTACCTACGTTCATCATCACTTTCAGTGGGATATCTGGCATTGAATCAATCTGCGATGTCACAACATCAAAGTCCAACACATCACCGTATATAAACCCTGTATCACCTTCGGCACAAGACACGGTAATATTATCACCATTTGCGATGGAAGCAGTAGCATTGCCACAACCCACTACCGCAGGAATACCTAGTTCTCTGGCAATAATAGCCGCATGACATGTTCGGCCGCCACGGTTGGTCACAATGGCCGATGCTTTTTTCATGATTGGCTCCCAGTCGGGGTCGGTCATATCGGTAACTAACACATCTCCCGCTTGGATTTTGTCCATTTCCTCCACACCTTTGAGCACTTTTGCTACGCCAGCGCCTATTTTGTGTCCAATCGCTCTTCCTTCACAGACAATATTTGCTTTGCCTTTTAACATATAACGTTCTATGACTTGCATATCTTCACGACTACGCACAGTCTCTGGACGGGCTTGCACTATATATAATTTACCGTCTATGCCATCTTTGGCCCATTCAATATCCATTGGCCGTTTGTAATGTTTTTCTATAATGACGGCCTGTTTGGCTAATTCCATTACTTCATCATCATTGAGTGAAAACCGGCGACTGTCTGCGATATCAATATCAACAATATCAACTTGTTTACCGTGCTCTAGGTCATCCGAATAAATCATTTTGGTGAGTTTACTACCCAAATTCCTGCGAACTACAGCCGGAAAGCCTTTTACCAAAGTTGGTTTGTGTACATAAAACTCGTCTGGGTTGACTGCTCCTTGCACTACCATTTCACCCAAGCCGTAAGATGATGTAATAAACACTACATCTTCAAAACCAGACTCGGTGTCAATTGAAAACATTACGCCTGAAGAGGCGCAATCGCTTCGAACCATGCGTTGAATACCTGCAGATAAAGCCACACCTTTATGGTCGTACCCCTGATGCACTCGATAAGAAATAGCTCTGTCGTTAAACAATGAGGCAAATACGTGTTTAATGGCGACCATGACTGCATCATAGCCTTTAACGTTTAAAAAGGTTTCTTGTTGCCCAGCAAAAGAAGCATCTGGCATATCTTCTGCAGTTGCTGAAGACCGCACTGCAAACGAAGCTTCATCACCTGCCTCTCCTTGCAACGTTTTAAATGCAATACGTATAGCACTTTCCAAATCTGGAAGAAAAGGCGTTTCAATGATCCAGTTACGGATCGTTTCGCCGGCTTTACCTAGTGCTGCAATGTTCTCGACATCTAGGTCGTCTAACAAAACATGAATTCGTGCTTCTAAGCCACTTTGTTCGAGAAATAAATTAAATGCATGTGCGGTGGTCGCAAATCCTCCTGGCACTTGCACCCCTGCATTGGCCAAATTAGAAATCATCTCTCCCAACGACGCGTTTTTACCGCCAACGACTCCAACGTCACCCATTCCCAGCTGTTGGTACCATAAAACGTGTTCTTGCATTCTCACTTTCTCCAAATTATTGTTTGGTTATTTATTATCATGTTAGTTTAAGCTAATGCTCCTAGTTAAACTGTTAAAAACAGAATAAAAAGTGACATTCTTATAACACCTTTGCATTAGTAGTAGTGATTTTAGAATGTTGTTATCCTGAAAGTAAAATTTAATTATTTTTCGTAATTAAATTACAACAATGTTAAGGAAATGTTTTGAGAACTGCCTATTATATTTCAGACGGAACGGCTATTACTTCAGAGGTATTTGGCCACGCATTGCTCTCCCTGTTTACGATCGAGTTCAAACACATCACTGTTCCTTTTGTCGAAACCACTGAACATGCCAAAGAGGTCATTCAAAAAATATCTGAAAGTTTTCAAGATGACGGTCAGAGGCCATTAGTGTTTTACACCATCGTCAATATAGAGGTCCGAAAAATAGTTTCAAAATCAGTGGGCATTAATTACAATTTTCTTGACCAATTTGTTGCGCCATTAGAAAAAGTGTTAGGTGTGCCATCTAAGCCAGAAAAACACCGTACTCACAGTATTCATGAAAAAACCTATGATATTCGAATTGAAGCCGTAAACTATGCATTAGCCAATGATGATGGGTCGAATTTAAAAGACTATCACGAGGCTGACATTATTTTGGTGGGTGTATCTAGGTCGGGTAAAACCCCTACTAGTCTTTATTTAGCATTACAATATGGTATCAAAGCAGCAAACTATCCTTTCACCGAAGACGATATGGGAGACATTTTACGTTTACCTCCATCTTTGCGGGGCTTTAAAGATAAGTTGTTTGGGCTGACTATCCAAGCAGATAGATTGCATCAGATACGTTCAGAGCGACGGGCTAATAGTAAGTATGCATCGTTGCAGCAATGTCGCATGGAGTTACGAGAGGTAGAAAACTTATACCGAAAAGAAAAGATCCCGTTTCTGAACAGTACCAGATTCTCGATTGAAGAGATTTCAGCCAAAATATTGGCTCAAACCGGTTTACAAAGAAAGAAGTATTAGGGACTTTTTACCATCAGTGTCTGATCTTGCAGCAGTTTATACGGTATTTATTTAATCAAGAGTAAGAGTTGTTCTACATGAGTGAAAAATGAGGCAGTAGAAATATTGCACGACCGCTTAACATTCGTTTCGGACCCAACGAGATCAAACAAAAAAGTCAATCGCCCCAAGGAATAACCAATATGTTCAGTCATTTTGACCCTTCATTGTTGAAATTTATGCGAAACCTACAAACCAATAACGAACGTGAATGGTTTAATGATCATAAACAACAATATGAAGACCACGTCCGCTCCCCTGCCCTAGCTTTTATAGAACAGATGGAACAATGGATCCCGCTTATTTCTCCTCACTATGAGGCCAGCCCTAAGAAAATGGGCGGTTCTCTGATGCGCATTTATCGAGACGTCAGGTTTTCTAAAAATAAAGCCCCATACAAAACAAATGTGGGCATAAAATTCCGTCATGAGGTGGGAAAAAGTGCTCATGCCCCGGGTTTTTATTTGCATATCGCCGCTGATAAGATTTTTCTGGGTGTTGGAATTTGGCAACCAGATAGAGATCCTTTATCCGCCATTCGAGACCATATTGTAACCAAGCCAGGCCCATATTTAGATGCCATTGAGCATGTGCCATTCACTGAGTTTTACCAACTTGCAGGCACTAAACTGATCAGGCCTCCAAAAGGTTATGACAAAGAGCATGCGTTGATTGAAGAAATAAAACGCAAAGACTTTATTGCCATATGCCAACTAGAAGAGAGTGAATTGTATCAACCAGATTTTTGCAAGATGGTGGCCAGTCGTTTTGCACGAGCCCAGCCATTTCAAAAATTTATATGTGAAGCATTGGGACTAAGATTCTGATGGATTAACTGGCGCTTTGGCTCTGCCACCCGTCGTTCTATTAGCACGGCCTTCATCTTTGGCCTTTTCTGCTCTGCGCCTTCTTGCTTCTTTGGGGTCAGCAATAAGAGGGCGATAAATTTCGATCCTATCACCCTTTTTGGGCAAATCAGCCAATTTACAGGTGCGATTCCAAATACCTACTTTTAAAACCTCAAGATTGATATCTGGGAAACGTTTAACAATGCCCGAAGCCAAAATAGCTTGTTCAACCGTTGTGCCTTTTTCAACAACCACTTCAAGTAAAGCTTGTTTTTCGGGCGTGGCATACGCCACTTCTAACGATATTTGTTGATCTGTCATATCTTTTACCCGTAAATCTGTTTTGCGCGCTCAGTAAAAGCGACCACCATGTTGGCAGCAATCGAATTAAAAACCCGTCCAAACGCCATTTCAACTATCTTACTAGAAAAGGCAAAATCTAAATTTAGCTCTATTTTACATCCCGACTCACTCAGTGACTTAATCGTCCAACCACCAGTTAATCGTGAAAAAGGCCCATCAACTAAGTTCATTTGGATAAACTCACCGCGCTTTAAGGTGTTGTGTGTGGTAAACCACTGCTTAACACCGGCTTTAGAGATCAACAACGACGCAAGCATGTTATCGTTGTCCTGCTCTAATACTTTTGTTTCTGTACAACCAGGAATAAATACAGGGTATTGTTTTACGTCATTGATTAAATCAAACATCGACTCAGCACTGTAGCCGACTAACGCACTGCGAGACACATTCGCCATTCACACTCCAAAACGGTTCAAATTTTAATACCTCATTAGATTAACACAAGTCATTCAAGGTTTTGATGCAATAGTTTTTCAATACAGTGGATTTTTAGTTGTGCCACTTCACACAATCTTTATAATACTGCTTATGAATAAAAAGAAGTCAAAATCTACAGATAGCACCATTGCGCTTAATAAAAAAGCTCGTCACGAATACAATCTACAGGACAAACTCGAATGTGGTATGTCATTGCAAGGTTGGGAAGTGAAAAGTATTCGCTCTGGTAAAGTAAATATATCGGAAAGTTACGTCGCCATAGAAAAAGGTGAAGCCTTTCTAATTGGTTCAACCATTCAACCGCTAAACCAAGCGTCTAGTCACGTTGTATGTGAGCCTACACGTAAACGTAAACTGTTGCTCAAACAACGAGAATTAGACAAATTAATTGGCTCTGTTGAACGCCAAGGGTATTCGATAATTGCCACAGCCATGTATTGGAAGAAAAACTGGGTAAAAGTAGAAGTGTACTTGGGTAAGGGTAAACAAGAACATGACAAACGAGACGCAGTCAAAGATCGTGACTGGGCTCGTGATAAAGAACGTATGATGAAACATAGTGCTTAAGAAATTCCTTAGGCACTAAAGCATCAGCTATTAATTCAAGGTTAGAATGGTTAATTTGCAACCTATTTAATCTTACAGCAAGAACTAGTATGACAAAATCTATAGGCATATGGCGGTCTTGGTCACTTGTAGCTGGCATGATGATAGGTTCGGGTATTTTTACTTTACCCGCTTTACTCGCTTCTTATGGTAGTTACAGCTTTATTGGTTGGGGCGTAACTGGCTTTGGAGCTTTATGTTTAGCATTAAGTTATAGTTATTTATCCTCGCGTAAACCCGGCTTGGGAGGTCCATACTTCTACGTTTATGACGCTTTTGGTTCAGTTCCTGCGGCAATTGTTTGTTGGGGTTATTGGATTTCTCTCGTTTCTTCAATAGCGGCTATTTCCCTCTCGTTTGCACGGTACAGTCAAACCTACCTGCCAATGCTTAATGACAAACTACTGTATAATTCTTTATTTGCTATGGGTATTATTTTATTTTTTACTGCAATTAATTTACGTGGTGTTCGCGAAGCCAGTACAGTGCAACTTTTTACCACGATTGTAAAAATTGTTTCGTTATTATTAGTAGGCTTTATCGGTATCATATTTTGCGAAGTAACTCACATTCCAGCCATAAATCCTAATGACAGCTCTCTACTTCACATGGTGGGTGCATTATGTTTACTCATTATGTGGGACTTTATTGGTGTCGAATCGGCCACACTGCCATCAGAGGACACCATAAATCCTAAAAAAACTGTAGCTCGCGCGTCAATTTTAGGCACCTTAACTGCGTTGAGTGTCTACGTGATAGCCACGTTTGGTATCATGTCAATCATGTCACTGCCTGAATTACAAAATTCCATATCGCCTTTCACCGATGCAGCCCAATTAATCATGGGGGATATTGGCGCCATAATCATTACCATCGGTGCCTTATTTGCTATCGGTGGCACCTTGAATGTATGTATCATGATTGCAGGTACAATTGTGTTGGCGGGAGCAAGATGTAAAATATTCCCTGCTTACTTTAGGCAACAAAGTGCTGCAGGTACACCTACCAGATCACTGCTATTTTCCAGCGTATTAGCAATCATATTGTTACTTTTGAATACCAGTGAATCACTCATTAATAGCTTTGAAAACTTACTTATTCTCGCCACCTTTGCAGCATTGGTCGTTTATTTGGGTACTGGGCTAGCAAGTATTAAACTTCAATGTCGAGATCATAAACGGGGGTGAAAAACTCAGTTATATGAGATTATGTATTGCGATACTTGCAACTTTATTTTCCCTGTTAGCCATAGTCGGTGCTTGGGTTTTGTATCAATAATTTTAGGAGTTTTTATGTTTAGTCAAGCAATAGTTCGAACACCATGTAAAGCCATGTTAGAGGGCCTTACTGAAGCTGAAATGGGTTTGCCAAATTACGATTTAGCCTGCGAACAACATCAAGAATATATAACAGCGTTAAAAGAATGTGGTTTGCAAGTGACTGTTCTTCCACCATTAGAAAGTTATCCTGACTCATGTTTTGTCGAAGACGTTGCCCTACTGACGTCAAAGTGCGCCATTATTACCCGCCCGGGAGCTCCAAGTCGCTCTGGAGAAGTGCAGCATATAATTAAAGCAGTAGAACAATTTTATCCTAACCTTGAGTATATTGACCTGCCCGGCACTATCGAAGCAGGCGATATAATGATGGTTGGAAGTCATTTTTATATTGGTTTATCCGCACGTACTAATGCTCAAGGTGCTGAACAACTTATCACTCTACTGGGCAACTACAATTTGACTGGCTCAACGGTAGAAATGTCTGAGCTTTTACACCTAAAAACAGGCGTAAATTATTTAGAAAATAATAATTTATTAACCTTTGGCGAGATGCATAGCCATCCCACTTTTAATCAATTTAAACGTTTTGAAATAGCCAAACAAGAAAATTATGCCGCTAATAGTGTATGGATAAACGGTACCGTTTTAGTACCCAAAGGTTTTCCTAATACCTTGAAAACAATCCAGCAACTGGGTTACCCAACATTAGAAGTATCCGTGTCAGAGTTTCAAAAACTAGACGGTGGATTAAGTTGCTTATCGCTGCGCTTTTGATTGTTAGGCTAATGTTTATTTTCCATCGATAATTATAAAATTTCATTTTTGTGGTGTTTCTTATAACGCTTAGTTAATTTTACGCCACGAACTTGATCGGTGATTAACGCCCACAAAGGCGACGCAGTTAATTTCGGCGACTTACCCTGTGCAATCCTCCGTAATTGTTGTTTAACCAATGCCATCGTAGCTAAACCACTTAGGGTTTTGTCTTTCCAATTAACTGCAGGTATATGACTAAACACCGCTGAGTTATTTTGCCATTGATTTGGTAAATCTGGAGTTAATGCCAGAGCACTTGCCATTCCCACCAATTCCACGCCACTGTCAACGACTTTGTTCGCCACCACATATCTGCTTACACCGCCTGTAGTCATGATGGGTACAGATACATTTTTAGCAATTTTACTAGCGAACTCCAAGAAATAGGCTTCTCTCGCCAACGTTCTATCATCTGCAGTTCGCCCCTGCATTGCAGGTGCTTCGTAACTACCACCAGATAATTCTACACAATCAATATTCAACTCACCGAGCATTTTTACTACTAGGTCCGCATCATCTATATCAAAACCGCCACGTTGAAAGTCAGCCGAATTAAGTTTAACTGCGATAGCGAAACTATCGTCACATGCCGCTTTTACCGATTTAACGATATCAATCAACAACCGAGCACGGTTTTCAAGGCTACCGCCCCATTTGTCATTTCTTTTATTAGTCAGAGGTGATAAAAATTGCGCAAGCAAATAACCATGAGCAGCATGTATTTCTACCCCATCAAAACCCGCTTGCTCAGCTCGAGTAGCAGTGGTAGTAAATCGTTGAATAACATCTTGGATTTCGGACTCATCCATTGGTTTAGGTGAACAAAACATCGCTGAATGTTTACCCATATTCAACGCCACATCAGAAGGAGATAAAACCTTACCACCCATTTTCTTAAAAACTTGGCGTCCAGGATGATTGATTTGCATCCATATCCTAGTGTCGTTAGTTTTTGACAACCTAGCCAAATCAATAAACGAAGTTAGATCTGTATCCTGCTCTAACACCACTCCAGCTGGACCGGTCATAGCTAGATGATCCACCATTACATTCCCAGTAATAATCAGCCCAACACCACCATCAGCCCAAGACTTATATAAT
>JBNMPD010000128.1:0-9032 GCA_051276225.1 Flavobacteriales bacterium | reverse complement strand
AACAAGGTATCAAAGCGCTGCGGATCTACGCGGAAGAACAAATCAAACGGCGGCTCGAATCAGTCGCTGGTGTGGCCTCGGTAAAAGTAGGCGGCGGATTAGAAAATGAAATTCAGGTACTGGTCGACCAACAAAAAACCAGCCAACTAAATATTACTGTTAGTGAAGTTATTAAACGTTTAAAAGATGAAAACGTCAATGCCTCTGGTGGACGCGTAAAAGATGGCTCCCAAGAATACTTAGTGCGTACTTTAAACCAATTTCAAACCTTAGACGATATTCGCGACTTGTTTATCGCTAACCGAGAAGGCAAAAATATTCGTTTAGGCGACATTGCCACAGTGCAAGATTCTTACAAAGAACCTACCTCTATGAACCGCTTTAATGGTTTTGAAGGCGTAGAAATAGCGATTTATAAAGAAGGTGATGCGAATACAGTACAAGTAGCTAAAAACGTAAAATTTCGTATCTCGCAACTTCAAGATGACATACCCAAACAATATCAATTGCAGATGGTCTACGATCAATCTAGATTTATCGCCAGCGCTATCGACGAAGTAAAATCAGCGGCCGTTATTGGTGGCTTGCTGGCGATGTTGGTGTTGTATTTGTTTCTGAAAAACATTTGGTCAACATTGATAATATCTATCTCTATTCCCGTTTCCATCATTGCGACATTTAACCTTATGTATGGCAATGGTATTAGTTTGAACATTATGAGTTTAGGAGGGATCGCCTTGGCTATTGGTCTGCTGGTTGATAACAGCATAGTGGTGTTAGAAAACATTGCTAGACATAAAACAAAAACAAAAAATTTCAAACAAGCGGCCGTCATAGGCACCAAAGAAGTATCGATGGCCATTATCGCATCAACATTAACCACTATGGCCGTATTTTTCCCATTAGTCTTTGTTGAAGGCATAGCCGGACAGCTTTTCAGTGATCAAGCGTTAACGGTAACTTTTGCATTGGCAGCATCCTTAGTAGTGGCACTCACCTTAATACCGATGTTGGCTGCAAGAGAAAACTCAACAGAACCATCTGACAACAAACAAACTTTAGACTTAGGTGATGACGACGTCAAATCACTACCAACAACAAAGATAGGCTGGGTTTTTCATTATTTATCACTGCCTCTGTATTGGTCAGTTCAATTGGTTTTCCATTTTATTCCTTTTATTATTACCTCCATCATCGTTATGTTTTTCAGACTCTTAAGTAAAGTGTTTGGCACCTTATTCCGTCCATTATTATGGGTATTTGACAAAATCTTTGTGCAAATTGAAAACGTATATTTGGGAGCTCTTAAACAAGCGTTACGTATTCGCTTGTTGGTTTTAACTGCCGTGATGGCCGTGTCCCTAGCGTCAGTATTGTTATTGCCTAAAATCGGAATGGAGCTGATCCCTGATATGTCTCAAGGCGAATTTTTCGTCGAAATTAACTTACCGACAGGCTCTCAATTAGAAAATACTGATCAAGTAATTGCCAACTTAGCCATTTTTACAGCAGACCTTAATGGTGTTGAGCGCACCTATGCCTTAGCTGGCACAGGGAGTTTAATGAATGTATCAACCAGTCAAGGCGGTGAATATTGGGGTAAATTGAATGTCGTCATGCAAACCGATAGTTCTGCTCAGACAAGTCAAATAGTAATGGACAAAATGCGCGAATATTTGTCACAACAAGCAGGTGTTCAAAGTAAATTTGGTAAACCTGCATTGTTTACCTTTGCAACTCCTTTAGCTGTTCAAATTGTGGGTTATGATCTTGAAAACTTGACCAAATATAGCCAAAAAATGAAGGCTATAATGCAAGGTGATAACCGGTTTGCGGATGTGAAATCCTCATTACAATCAGGTAACCCAGAACTTAAAATTAGGTTTAACCATGGTAAACTCGCCCAACTTGGTATCAATGCACCTGATGTATCTAAACTTATCTCAGCAAAAATTGGGGGCGAAATCGCCACTAAATTCAGTATTGAAGATAGAAAAGTCGATATCTTAGTTAGAACGATTGAAAAGCAACGAGACTCTATTGCCGATATCGGGCTAATGATCGTTAACCCTGGTGCTAGTCCTTCTATACCCTTGGCAGCTGTAGCAGATATTAGCATGTCAATTGGCCCCAGTGAAATTACCCGCATAGGTCAAGAGCGTGTTGCAATAGTCTCAGCTAATTTAAATTACGGTGATTTAAATGAAGCGGTATTTGCAGTACAACAACATATCGATGCTTTGAAATTACCTTTAAACATGCAAGCTAAAGTAGCCGGTCAAAGTGAAGAAATGGAAAACAGTTTTCAATCTTTACAGTTTGCTTTAGCCCTAGCGATATTTTTGGTGTATCTGGTCATGGCTTCACAATTTGAATCATTGTTACACCCATTACTGATTTTATTTACTGTGCCTTTAGCTTGTGCGGGTTCTATCTATGGGCTGTACTTATCAGGTACCAATATCAGCGTAGTGGTGTTTATTGGACTGATTATGTTAGCCGGCATTGTAGTGAATAATGCCATAGTGTTGATAGACCGAATTAACCAACTACGCACATCAGGACTAGACAAAACAACGGCTATCATCGAGGCTGCACAAAATCGTCTACGGCCTATTTTAATGACGACTCTTACTACCTCCTTAGGTTTATTACCTATGGCTATCGGGTTAGGAGAAGGCGCTGAAATTCGCACACCTATGGCCGTTACTGTTATCTATGGTTTACTATTTGCCACCCTTCTTACTTTGTTTTTTATCCCGGTGATCTACAGTTTATTTGACCGTAAACAGTTTCATAAACAGTTAGATAAAGAGGCTGAAAAACAATCAGATGAGTTGCCAACAAGCACTGAAGGTGGAGACACAATTTATGGATAAGTTCGAAAGTGCCGGTTCAGCATTAGCGGACTTTGCTATACGCCGTCCAGTCACGATTATGATGTTGTTTTTATCCATGTTGGTATTTGGAATTATATCCAGTCAGTTATTGCCACTGGAAAAATTTCCCAGCATTGATATCCCCGAAATCGCTATTCGTATTCCCTATACTGATGCGACGCCGGTAGAAGTGGAAAAGATGATCACACGACCAGTAGAAGAAGCATTGGCGACCATGTCTGGTATCAAGCGTTTACGCTCACGTTCGTCAGAAGACGGTGCTGAAATTCAATTGCAGTTTGCTTGGGATGAAAACCTTAAAGCCAAAGGCATTGAAGCCAGAGAGAAAATAGATGCCATACGCGCAGATTTACCCGATGACGTAGAGCGCATATTGGTATATCAGTTTAACACCAACGATATGCCGATTTTTTCTTTGCGAGTATCCAGTGAGCGAGACCTATCTAGTGCCTACGATTTGCTTGACCGTAACTTAAAACGCCCAATCGAAAGAGTGGCTGGTGTGTCTAAGGTTGAACTATATGGCGTCACAAAAAAACAAATTTCCATTCGTTTAGACCAACAATTGATGGCAGCATTACAAGTTGACACCAACCAATTAGCCACGTCTTTAAGTAACGCCAACTTTTCCCTTACCGCAGGCAGTTTTATTGACTCTGATATTGAGCAAAAAATTACTGTCAATCCTCAAGGCGAATTCACTAGTTTGCAGGAAATACGTGAATTGATGGTTAAAAAAGGGGTGCGTCTTAGCGACATTGCCTTGGTTAAATACGAAAAACCTAAACGTATTGAAGGTCGTCATCTCGATCAATCTTACGCAGTAGGATTTAACATTTTTCGTGAGTCAACCAGTAATATGGTTGAGGTCTCCAGCAATGTGTTAAAGGTGATTGAAGATGCCAACTCAAATCCAGCGTTTAACGGCATTCACTTATATATCATGGAAAATGAAGCAGAGAGTGTTACTGAGTCTCTTTCTGACTTACTCACCGCAGGCATGATTGGCGCATTATTATCGTTAATCGTGCTTTACGCCTTCTTGCGAAATGTAACGAGTACTTTGTTGGTTGTGTTATCTGTGCCTTTTAGTATTTGTATAACCTTAGGCTGCATGTATATGTTGGGTTATACCATCAATATTTTATCTATGATGGGCCTAATGTTGGCGGTAGGTATGTTGGTAGATAATGCAGTGGTGGTCACTGAAAGTATCACACAGGAAAAGTTAAAAAATCCTGATGTGATTGCTGCTACAAAAGCAGGGGTCGGGAAAGTTAGCTTGGCCGTTATTGCTGGGACTATTACCACAGCTATTGTTTTTTTACCTAATATTGTTGGCGCTAAGGTCAACATCACTATTTTTTTAGAGCATGTTGCCATTGCAATATGTATTTCATTATTTGCTTCGTTGTTGATATCTCAAACGCTTATCCCACTACTTTCTACCAAAATAAAAAACAAGGCAGTTAAAAGCGGAAACAGCAATCAACCTAAGCCACTTGGGAAAATGGCGACTTGGTATAAAAAAACCCTGACTTGGTCACTTAAAAACCAAGGGAAAACCAGCCTCATTGCTATTTTTATCCTTGCTAGTACAGCACTACCAATGCAGCATGTCACTAGCGATGATGATAACAATGACGACCAAAGCCGAGTCTGGATGAACTACGATATTCAGGGCAGTTTTAGTTTGGAGGAAGTCGAGAAAACCGTTACCAAAATGGAAAAATACCTGTACGCCAATCAGCAGAAATTTCATATCAAACAAGTTTATACCTATTTTACCGCTGGGTTTGCTGTATCGGGTATTACCCTAATTGATGATCTACCCGTATCGCAATCAGACGTTAAAAAACTCATCACTGAAAACTTACCTACGTTTGTTAGAGCAAAACCTTCATTCCAATGGGAGCAAGGTAACGGCGGTGGTATTCAAATGACTATTGTAGGTGACTCTTCCGAAAAACTAGGACAAATCGCTGAACAAATCATTCCTATATTAAGCAATGTAGAAGGGTTGTCCGAAGTCAAAACTGATACCAGTTGGCAAAAGCAGGAATTACAGATTGTCATAGACAGGCAAAAAGCGTTTCGTTTTGGGCTCAATAGCACTGATATTTCTCGAGTTGTCTCGACCGCGCTGCGCGGCACTAACCTGCGCACGTTTCGCTATGGGGACAGCGGTGAGGTGGGTATTCGTTTGATGTATGACCAAGAGCTACAAAATTCAGTCGATGCCTTAAAAAATTTAACCATCACTCGAAGTTCAGGTCAAAGTGTCACATTAGATATGGTTGCTAAATTAACAGTCAAACCAAGACTGTCAGAAATTAACCGCAGCTATCGGCAAACCTCGATTACCATTGGCGGCAATTTACAAGACGACTTTACCTTAGAAGAGGCTCAAAAAAGTATTGAGGGTGTAATGCAACATATCAAATTACCCACAGGGTACGATTGGACATTTGATGGCAGCATTAAACGTCAAAATCAAAATGAAGATGCAATGCAAACTAATATGTTGTTGGCATTAATCATGATTTATATTGTTATGGCGGCCTTGTTTGAATCGTTACTTTTGCCTACTGCTGTCATCACTTCATTATTATTTTCAATGACGGGAGTATTCTGGGCTTTGTTTGCAACAGGATTAGATATGTCAATTATGAGCATGATTGGGATGTTAATACTAATGGGCATAGTGGTGAACAACGGCATAGTGCTGGTAGATAGGATAAATCAGCTAATCAATATGGGTTACGCAGTGCAACAAGCGATCATCGAAGCGTGTTTGACTCGCGTTAAGCCAATATTAATGACAGTGGCCACAACCGTATTAGGTTTAGTACCATTAGCAATAGGCAGCACCCGCATTGGCGGTGATGGCCCACCCTACTCACCTATGGCCATTTCAATTATTGGTGGTTTAATATTTTCTACCTTAACCAGTCTGGTATTAGTGCCGCTAGCTTACTTGTTATTACTTAAACTCAGAGCAAAAACCAACAACATGATCGCTAACAGCAAACGCATGGTCAACCGTGTCATAAACGTTTAAAAGGTTCACAGCTATACGAACAAATCAAGCAGATGGATAATATTACCGCTTTTAGCCATTGCCGTTATTTTCTTTTATAGCATCGGTAATTTTTCGAGTCTATTTGTGTTTATTATCATAGGCTTTATTTTTGATATGGTTTTCTGGTTAAAAGCGTTCCCAAGAAAAAAGGACAAATTTTAAACTCAAAGCCTCTATCGTCACGTCACTATCAGAATGATTTTTCTAATACCTCAGATAACAGGTTAATAGCTTGTTGTTCTGCATCATCTAATTCACCATCCGCGATAGCGACTTCCCTAACTAATTTCATAGCTTGCTGTTTCATGTCATTATCGATCAATAACTTAGCCCTATGAGTTAGATAATCATCTACAGTGTTGGTTTTAATAGCGGCGTAACATTTGAGCAATGTCGTGGTGTAATATTCTTCTTTACTCACTACTGCAGACCACTCAATGGTGCTCAGCCAGTTGCGCATAAATTCGGATTCTTGTTTAGTGATCACCCCATCAGCAACAATCAAAAACAACACTAAATCAAATAACGCCTCACGTTGTTGTTGATCTTGGCAATGCCCCATATCTATCGACTGTATAAACGAATCAAATTTCATCTGTCACTCCTTAAAAATAGAAAGTTCAACCATGTTAAATGTATATTCATCACAAGTTTTGTCTCAATATGTGTAACGTAAATTGAGTATTAGTTTCAGTTGGTTTAGGCTAACGCAAATTTTTAATCTGCGTAACTATTAGTTGAATTCAATATGATACAAAACGATCCTAATCCACAATATTTAGCAGCAAATAATAGATATAAAGACATGCCCTATCGTCGATGTGGTAAAAGTGGCCTTCGATTACCCGCATTATCTTTAGGATTATGGCAAAACTTTGGTGCTGTAGACTCACCTCAAAAGGCTAAAAATATGCTGCACCGAGCATTTGATTTAGGCATTAACCATTTTGATTTAGCCAATAATTATGGCCCCCCTTTTGGTTCTGCCGAGTCAACCTTTGGTCAGGTTATGACAAAAAGTTTTAAGCCTTATAGAGATGAAATGCTGATATCCAGCAAGGCAGGATACGATATGTGGGCCGGACCTTACGGAATTGGTGGTTCAAGAAAATATTTAATTGCTAGTTGCGATCAAAGTCTAAGACGCACTGGACTGGATTATTTCGATGTGTTTTATTCACACTGTTATGATCCTGAGACACCGCTTGAAGAAACCATGCAAGCTTTAGACTATATTGTTCGTTCAGGTCGCGCTTTGTATGCGGGAATATCTAGCTATTCTCCGGTCCATACCAAACAAGCCATTCGGATATTAGAAGACTTAGGCACACCGCTGCTTATTCACCAGCCTAGTTACAATATGTTTGATAGATGGATAGAAGACGGATTAACAGACGTTTTGTTAGACGAAGGTGTTGGCTCGGTTGTGTTCTCTCCATTGGCACAAGGCTTTTTAACCAATAAGTATCTTAAAGGTGTTCCTGAAGATTCGCGCGCATCTCGGAGCGAACAAATTTATTTGAACGAAGCTAATATTAGCCAAGAAAAAGTCGCTAAAGTTATTCTACTCAACGATTTAGCGCTACAAAGAGGGCAATCTCTTGCACAAATGGCAGTCGCTTGGGTACTTAACAATCAAGCAGTCACTAGTGCTATTATTGGAGCCAGCCAAGTCAGTCAAATCGAGGACTGTGTGGCAGCTTTAGATAACCTAGAGTTTTCTGAAAAAGAACTCAAAAAAATCGACAATATTTTAGGATAGTAAATTGACAATACACTTAGCTATTATTAACCCCAAAAGCCCGCAGAATATGGGCAGTATTCTTCGGGCTGCTGGTTGTTATCAAGCACAAAGTATTCGTTATACAGGCACACGTTATGCAAGAGCTAAAGCATTCAGTACTGACACTAAAAATGCTCATCTCAACATAGCGGTTACTCAGGTAACTTCAGTTATTCACCCTGTCAACGATAAACATCTGACTAAAGTAGCGATAGAACTGGTGAAAGGTGCGACACCACTACCACTTTTTAAACACCCAGAAGAAGCCTTGTATATTTTTGGGCCAGAAGACGGTTCTATCGATCAAGATGTTATCGACCAATGTGACTACGTTGTTTATATTCCGACTATTGGCTGCATGAATTTAGCTGCAACAGTTAATGTGTTGCTTTATGACCGCTTAGCAAAAATGACAGAAATGCCTAATAATGACCACATAATTATAAGCAGTCGTGATACAAACAACCGCACAAAAATAGGTTAATAAAATATTTAGTTACAGCAGTTAATAAAAAGTGATCTTTTTTTTGATTAAAAAACATTTTCTTTGTCTTCTTTAGCTAACCCTGTGTATATTAAAGATAAACCAATCCATACATAAATATTGTATTTTAGTCACACTATTTTAATAGAAGGAATATCTAATGAGTGATGATAATCGCATCCCACGAAATTCAGAAAACGACCACACGCTTGAAATGGCCGAAGTGCGTAGACAATTTATCAAACAAAAAACAGGTGCTGAGTTGACCCATACAGGCCAATTTAGTATCGACCCTGCAGTGTTACCAGGCAATATCGAAAACTTTATCGGCATAGTGCAGATGCCAGTTGGCGTTGCAGGACCGGTATTAGTCAACGGTGAACATGCAAAAGGTGAGTTCTATGTTCCTCTTGCAACTACCGAAGGCACATTGGTCGCCAGTTATAGTCGTGGAATGCGCGTAATCAATGAATGTGGTGGCGTTAAAACCACAGTTGTTGAAGGCTTTATGCAACGAGCTCCCGCTTTTATCTTTAAAGATGCCCGCGAAGCGAGAGATTTTGGTCATTGGATAGAAGAAAATTTTGATAATATTAAAGCAGTTTCAGAAACCACTACTAGTGTAGGTAAGCTTGAACATATCCAACAATGGTCTGTGTCTAAAACTAAATACTTACGCTTTAACTACACCACAGGTGATGCTGCAGGTCAAAACATGGTTGGTAAGGCAACATTAGTCGCCTGTGAATGGATCAAAGCCAATTCTCCTATCCCTTGTATGTA
>JBNMPD010000127.1:0-9123 GCA_051276225.1 Flavobacteriales bacterium | reverse complement strand
GTGAAGTCAGTTGGCAAACACCCATAACAAAAAATGCGATGGCAGTGCCAATTAAAGATAAAGCTGATCTGTTACTCGCAGCTAACGCAGCAGCCATGGCGAATGGCGCAAACTACATCACTTCCATACTATTTTTAGTCAACGAACAAAAATATTTTGCTTCAACAGACGGCTCTTATATTGACCAAGATGTACACCGTTTATGGGCACCATTTTATGCAACTGGAATAGGCAAAGATGGGTTTAAACAACGTAACGGTTTAGGCAATCCTGTTGGCATGGGATTTGAGTATTTAGACGGTCTTGAAAAAGATAAAATTAAAATCACTGGCGCTAACGTGGGGTATAACAACTCTTATGACATGGTCGAAGACGCAGCAGCAGCAGGAAAGCAACTTAAAGCAAAACTTAAAGCAAAATCAGTTGAGCCAGGCAAATACGACTTAGTCTTAGACCCTGCTCATCTAATGTTAACTATTCATGAATCGGTTGGACATCCTTTAGAATTAGACAGAGTATTAGGTTACGAAGCCAATTATGCAGGCACCAGTTTTGCTACCCTAGACAAATGGAAAAGCGGCAAATTTCAATACGGCTCTGACATGGTTAATTTATTTGCTGATAAAACTCAGCCTTATTCATTGGGCAACGTGGCCTTCGATGACGAGGGGGTGAAAACAAAGCAGTGGGACTTAGTCAAAGATGGTATTTTAGTCAATTATCAAGCTACCCGCGATCAAGTGCACATGATTGACCAAAATGAGTCACATGGTTGTAGTTATTCACAAAGCTGGCGAGATGTACAATTTCAGCGGATGCCAAACGTATCCTTAAAACCTAATGAAAAAGACATTTCAGCTGAAGATGTGATCAAAGATGTCGAAAAAGGTATTTATATCGCAGGGCGTGGATCCTTCTCGATCGATCAACAAAGATACAACTTCCAATTTGGTGGACAACTTTTTTACGAAATCAAAGATGGCAAAATTGTCGATCAAATTGAAGATGTTGCTTACCAATCCAACACACAAGAATTTTGGAACAGTTGCACACAGATGGCTGGTCAGTCAGATTATCGAGTGGGTGGTTCATTCTTCGATGGTAAAGGTCAACCTTCTCAGGTGAGCGCGGTTTCTCATGGTTGTCCGACTACAAGATTCAATAACATTAACGTCATCAATACTGCGCGTAATGTGTAAGTCGGTAACCCATTAGAAGGAATTCAAACTATGACTATTTTATCTGAAAAAAATGCCAAAGAGTTACTGACCAAAGTATTAAAATACTCCAAAGCTGACGAAATTGAATGTAACTTAGATGGCAACATTGGTGGCAATATTCGTTATGCCAGAAATACAGTCTCGACTGCAGGTGAAGAGAGCGATCTGGTGTTGGCAGTACAATCCACTTTTGGTAAAAAAACGGGCACAGCGACTATTAATGAGTTTGACGATGCATCACTTGAAAAAGTGGTACGTCGCTCAGAAGAACTGGCTAAATTGGCACCTGAAAACGAAGAACATATGCCCTTGTTTGGCCCACAAAAATACACACTTTCTAAGACTTATTTTGAGTCAACAGCGAATGTCACTCCAGAAAATAGAGCGCAAGCTGCCGAAGACAGCATCGTGCCGTCGAAAAAGAACAAACTAGTTGCGGCAGGCTTTTTAGAAGAATTTGTGAAGTTTAGCGCCATCATCAATAACAAAGGGTTATTCGCCTATAACAAGTCAACAGACGTAGACTTCTCGGTGACTATTCGCACTGAAGATGGCAAAGGTTCTGGTTGGGTGACACGTAACTTCAGTGATTACAATTTATTAGACACGGCTAAAGCGTCAAATATAGCCATTCAAAAGTCCAAAGGTTCGGTCGATGCCAAAGCGATGGAGCCTGGTAAATACACGGTGATTTTAGAACCTGCAGCCAGCGTGGGACTATTAGGCAATATGGTGCGTAA
This sequence comes from Flavobacteriales bacterium, assembly GCA_051276225.1. GTDB lineage: Bacteria > Pseudomonadota > Gammaproteobacteria > Enterobacterales > Alteromonadaceae > Paraglaciecola. The sequence goes on along the minus strand of JBNMPD010000127.1, from coordinate 7,163 downwards.
TTTTGCTCAACGAGGTGCAGATGAAGGCCGTAGTTTTTTAAGTTACAAACTCAAAGAAGGCGAAGATGCAGCAAAGGCACCTAAAAATAAGTTAGGCCAAAAAATGTTTGATGAAAGAGTCAACATTTATACTGACCCAGGGCATCCTATCGCCCCAGCAGCACCCTTTTCTGCAAACGGCTACCCACGCAATCGAACCGATTGGATAAAAAACGGTACAATAGTTAACATGCCTAACTCGCCTTATTGGGCAAAGAAAACTGGTGTTGCTTATGTTCCTCGTGGTGGCAACATCATTATGGATGGGGGCAACGAATCATTAGAAGATATGATTAAGAATACGCGTAGGGGTATTTTAGTTACGCGCCTTTGGTATATTCGCTCGCTTGATGCACAAACATTGCTATATACCGGGTTAACTCGCGATGGCACTTTTTATATTGAAGATGGCAAAATAAAATATCCCATTAAAAACTTCCGTTTTAATGAAAGCCCAATAATAATGTTGAACAATATAGAAGCCTTGGGTAAACCTGAACGGATCGACGGTAATATGATCCCACCGATGAAAATCAGGGACTTTACCTTCAGCAGTTTATCTGACGCGGTGTAAGCATTTCGCCATAAACTAACTGATATAGTTTATGGCTTGTTGCTCGCATTAATCCTTATGGATCGTCGTCATTTCATTCGTTCAAGTTGTGCTATTGCCGTTTATGCGGCATTGCCACGTGCCGTGTCCGCTCAAAATAGTGAATACGACTTTTACTTTACCCGCCTGAGCTACGAATCAGGTAATTGGGAAGTAGATGAACGTATGCCCGCAAATGTACTTAATTCATTAATTGAGTACACCAGTTTACGGGTCGATTTGCAGGAACGAGTGATACCGCTGTCTGACCCTAGCATGTTAAGCGCTCCCTTTTGTTATATGGCTGGGCACAGATTGGTGCAGTTTAGCTTGCAAGAAAGAGAAAACTTTCAACGTTATGTTGAAAATGGTGGGTTTATTTTTGTAGACGACTGTAATCATGATATTGACGGTATGTTTGCCAAAACCTTTGAAGCGCAAATGGTAGATATATTTGGGCCAGAGGCGTTAAAAAAGATCCCTAATGACCATCCCCTCTACTCTTCTTTTTTTGAATTTGATGGGCCTCCGCGCACTTCGGTAGAGCTAAATGGTTGGGGTGACGATTTAGTTCACGATTACCTCAAAGCCATTGAAATAGACGGCCGAATAGCCGTGTTATATAGCAACAAAGACCTAGGATGTGAATGGGATTACGATTTTAGAAACAAACGCTGGCTCAGAGTTGACAACACCAAGTTTGCCGTCAACATTGTAATATATGCAATGACAGCGTAAAAACGAAAGCTACGAGCTAAAAGTCACTGACGCAAAGACAAGACAAAGATAAAAATAAAAACAAAGATTTTTGCACCACTGATAAAAAAGAGGCTGCGACGTACCGGGTGCCGCGCACAGAGAAAAGCTAAAAGATGGTTAAGATTAATGACGTTATGTCGAATCATCTTTCTTTCATTTCCTTTCTTGGTCTTTTCTTCTGTGGGGTAAGTTCTTTTAATGTTAAATTTAGTTTTTCGCTCGAAATTCGTGGCTAAGTTTTTGCCTTTTTCTCCACTACATGACTAAGAGTAAAAATGAGTACACATAATTTATCCGAACAAGACGTGCTTGTATTACTGGACAAGCTGGCTCAGGTTGAACATGAAGTAGGCAAGATCATTGTGGGCCAAAAAGACGTGATCCAGCAATTGTTGATCAGTATGTTAGCTGGCGGACATTGTTTATTGGAAGGTGTGCCGGGGTTAGCTAAAACACTTATGGTCAATGCCTTAGCAGAGACACTCGAATTGGGCTTTAAGCGTGTGCAGTTCACGCCTGATTTAATGCCCAGTGATATTATTGGCACCGAAATATTGGAAACTGATCATGAGTCAGGCGACCGTTTCTTTAAATTTCAACAAGGCCCCGTTTTTACTAACATTTTGTTAGCCGACGAAATCAATCGTACCCCGCCTAAAACTCAAGCCGCGCTGTTAGAAGCTATGCAAGAAAAGAGCATCAGTTATGCTGGAACGAGTTACGCCTTACCTAAGCCGTTTTTTGTATTAGCCACACAAAATCCTGTTGAGCAAGCAGGTACTTATCCTTTGCCAGAGGCGCAACTTGACCGTTTTCTAATGTTTATAAAAGTGGATTATCCCTCTGAACTAGAAGAAATTGAGATTTTGCGGCGCACCACAGGTAACACTCAAACCAAGATAAATGCAGCCCTTAATGCACAAGACATCATCAGCTTACAACATGTAGTCAGGGATATTGAGATATCCGAGCCACTACTGATTTACATCAATCAACTCGCCCGTAATACACGTCCTGGTAATAGTCAGTCATCGGTCGTTAATCAATATGTTCGCTGGGGTGCTGGACCACGTGCGGGTCAAGCGATGGTGTTGTGTGCTAAAGCAAATGCGCTGCTGTCAAAACGCTTTGCCGTCACCATACAAGATATCAAACAGGTGGCTCATGGCGTGTTAAGGCATCGACTGTTGTTGAGCTTTCAAGCAGAAGCGCAGAATATATCAAGTGATGATGTGGTAGAAGGTTTATTACAGGACTTAGCAGAGCCAATCAGTCCTTTTGTATCATCATCAGCACCTTCAGCATCATCCACTTATTCTCATTCTTCACCTCACCCCCCTTCTGTTTAATATGTTAATCAACCATTAGTATGCAACCACTTATTGATCCGCTTGTACTCGCTAGGATAAAAGATATGCCATTAGTGGCGAAGACAGTCGCCCATGGCTTATTACATGGATTGCATGACAGTGTGCAACGAGGAACAGGGCTAGAGTTCAGCCAATATCGAGCTTATGAACCTGGTGATGCCCTTGGCAATATTGACTGGAAACTATTCGCTCGCTCAGACAGATACTTTGTGCGTGAGGCAGAGCGCGAAAGCAATATCAATATTTGGTTAGTGTTAGATGCCAGTGCATCTATGTTGCAACATTCGTCTGAAAGGGGAAAGGGATATGGAAAGAGAAGTGAATCTAAATCTAACAAAGCATGGCATAAATTTGATTACGCTAAACATCTACTAGCGACCATTGCTTATATTGCACAGCAACAAAATGATGCCGTCGGTTTATTAGGGTTATCGAGTGAATGCCTGCATTTTTCGCCCGCATTAACGGGTAAACAACACTGGCAAAAGTTGTTACTGCAACTCAGTCAGATGTCTACTGGCTCGGTGTTCCCGACGCCGCAAATATTGCAACGCCATGTGGGCCGTATGCAATCAAATAGTCTTATTTTTGTGCTCAGTGACTTTTATCAAAAGGACAATGAAATTGTCGACTTTATGAAAAATTTGGTCAGCAAAAGAAGCGAGGTTATTGCAGTGCAATTGGAAAGTGATGATGAACTTAACTTCCCCTATAAAGGGCCAGTTCGCTTTGAAGACAGAGAAACTAAACAGCAAATTTTAGTCTCTGCAGACGCGGTAAAAAACGATTATCTTTTAGCAAGACAGACATGGCAAGACACGACGACAAGGACCTTTAAGCAGCTCAATATTCAGCATTGTATCGCCAACATTGACCAGCCATTAGACACAACATTGCATCAGTTTTTAGCCGCAAGGCAAAAGTGTCGATGAATAAACGATGCTAAAACTATGAATGTACTCCGTCTGTTGACCGTGCAATAAGCATGTTAGATATGCCTTTAATATTACAATCACCCTTGGTTATGATGGGTTTGTTGACCTTATTGATCCCGCTGGTTATTCACCTATTAAGCAAAGCCCGCCCCCGTGTTATCGCGTTTGCACATATTGCATTTATCAAACTAAAAACGTCACCCGTATTACGACAGCTCAGATTGACACAGTTAATTTTGCTGGGGCTACGTATGTTTATGTTAATACTAGCGACTCTAATACTGGCTCAATTGTATTGGTTCAACATTAATCAACAGATGACCTCTCATATATTGTTAACCGAAGACTGGCTAAACCATGCTACTGACACCGAAAAACAAATATTAATTGATCAAGTTAATGACCCAGAGTTAGTGCTTATTAGCACAAAAAACCGCAACCTCAAGCTAACAGAATTAGCTCAGTGGTCGACTAATAACCAACCCACACCGGTGCTTAATATATGGAGTAAAGTGGCAGACTATACAGCACGGTTGTCAGGTAATCAGGCCATAGACATATATACAACAAATCGTCTAAAGCAGTTTGTAGGGGATAAGATAGCACTACCAAAACAAGTTGAATGGCACCTAAAAATGCTGCCTATAGAGAATATTACGCAACAATATTCGGTAAACATAAAAGTACTATATGATGACTTGAGTGAACCCTTATTGATTTATCTACGCAATGCTTTTGAAGTGATCAACACGCATAAAAAATTAAAGTTAATAGTTGAATATAGCAACAATAAATTATCAATAATAGATAGTAAGCATTCACAAACTTACGATAAAATAATTAACCTCAGCGAATCGAGTATTACTCAACAATTAAAACCTTTTGATGCATATTGGCAACACCAAACCATCACGCAAGCAGAGCTGAACAATATTAAGCAAGCCAACTTTGTATTAACCCTGGCTCAGTTATTATATTCATCACAAAGCCAAGGGGCATGGTTAGAGAACACACAGTTATCGGCCACACAGATCACTCAAAACTCTACAATGAGTGGCGACCAATTAAAACGTCTATCAACCAAAGACATGCCTTATAAAAAATCTCTCAACAACACACATCATTCAACATCGTTACATATTTGGTTAGTGTTAATGTTGGTCGCAATATTTATTATTGAGAGATTATTAAGTGAGTGGCCTAACAGCCGAATAAAATCAGGGATGGGCGAATAGTTGTCCAGTCTGTCAAACACCCAAAACAAAACACTGGATAAGATTGTTAATCAACTTAGGCGCAGATGGTTATTGCAAAAGCTCACCTATATATTCTTGGTTGCTATGAGTGTTGGGTTAGCCATTTATTCGGTAACCGCTTTGATTGTTTTGCCTTTAGTCATTGGCGTGTTGTTGACTGCCTTGGCTACTTGGGTGTTTTCTGGCGGTAAACAATATAAAAACATGACCGCAAATAAGGTGCTACTGCATCTGAATCGAGAATTCAGTGAGTGTGAAGAAAGTGCAGAGTTGATATTGCGTCCAAGCAGCGCCCTTACAACCTTGCAACAATTACAAAAAGTCCGAATTCAGCCACAAGTAGACAAGTTATTATGCACACAGCGTGATTTACATTTACCAAAATATTCATGTAAACCAGCAATACTGCTAAGTGCTCTTGTGTTAATTACATTCACATTGATTGAAGTGTTGCCTTCAGATCTTTTATTTAAAGTTGAAACAGTCAATACCCAGGTGATTGATGAAGCGCCTAAACCTTCCAAACTGGTCAGACTCGAGACTAAGAATATTACGATCACCGCACCTAGTTACACAGGTTTGGCAGTAAGACAAACTACAGACTTAAACATAGAACTGATGGCGGGCTCAACGGTCACTTGGCAGTTACATGTTAATGGTATGGATAACGTTAATCCGCAAAATAATATGTTTATTATGCTTCCAAACAAACAACGCATCTTGCTTATTAAACAAGTACATGACGATTACCTCGCCACTGCAACGTTGAGTCAATCAGGTATTTATTATATTGCTGCTGATGAAAAAATGCTGGGTGATATCCATACCATAGCGGTCACAGCAGATACTAGACCAAACATTCGTTTTATCGCACCTACTGAGACTATTACCGAATTAGCTAAAAATGCCGTTCCAAAAATACAAACAACCGTGTCAATCGAAGATGACTTTGGTCTAGGACGGGTTGAAATAATGGCGTCTATTGCCAGTGGTTATGGAGAAGCAGTCAAATTTCGTGATCAAACGTTTCAATTTGACTCCAAATCTATGATTGATGGCAAAGTACATTTCTTTAAAAACTGGGACTTAACTGAGTTGGGTATGCAGCCGGGGGATGAACTATATTTTAGTATTAAAGCATGGGATAACCGCTCTCCAGTTGCTCAGCAAAGTCGCTCCGCGAGTAAGATAATTCGTTGGTTAGAAGAGGAACAAAAGGGCGTATTAGTAGACGGTTTACTCATAGATTTTATGCCAGAGTATTTTAAAAGCCAGAGGCAAGTCATTATTGAAACCAAAGAATTGCTCGCTAACAAATCTAACATCACACTTGAAAATTTTAACCGCACATCTCGTGATTTAGGTACATCACAAAATTTTCTTAAACAAAAATATGGACAATTCTTAGGTGATGAATTTAATAGTGGCACACTTCAATCAATGGAGGCAGGGCCCGATATAAAAACTAATATAGAACATGATGAGCATCAAGAACATGCCAATAAAACATCACCACAACCGGCTGCAGGACATGAACATGCCAGCGCAGAAGATCAATCAGAGCAGACTGATAAATCTGGATACAGTCAGATTATCCAGCAATTTGGTCATGCTCATGGTGAAGCCGACGATGGCAACTTTATCAAAAAAGGGCTACCTAGCCCAAAATTGTTGATGAAACGAGCTATTGCTAATATGTGGCAAGCCGAATTACATCTACTCTTATCTGAACCAGAACTTGCCCTACCATTTGAAAATAAAGCTTTAGCCTTTCTTAACCGCGCTAAAAAAGCGGATCGTATTTACGTAAAACGCTTAGGTTTTGAACCGCCTCCAGTATCTGAAAAACGCAGGTATCAAGGTGATTTGTCAGACATTCTTAGCTATCAACATGATAAAAAAACATCTCAAAAAAATACGCCAATACAATCAATTATTTCTTTGCTGAATATACTCAACCAAATATCGGAATCTTTGTTCACCGATACAATAACCACTGAGCAAAGAAATATACTGGAGCAGGTTAAAGCATATTTTTCTGCACAACTCACGGTAAGCCCCAAGGACATGACCTTTATCGCTACCTTAGAAAAAATCCAACAAACGGGCTCTTTTAAACTTGATAATTGTAAGGATTGCATCAACGCATTGCTAGAAAAACTATGGCAAGCAATACCCATACCTGTCGCAGCACCTACTGCAAAACAATTAC
>JBNMPD010000126.1:0-9308 GCA_051276225.1 Flavobacteriales bacterium | reverse complement strand
AACTACTAAGACACCTATTGACTTACTATTTTGATTATCTGAGCGCTTTTTTATCAATTTTTCCAACTGGTGTGAGTGGGATGGCGTCAATAAAGTGAATATGTTTTGGTGCTTTGTAAGCCGCCATTGATTCACGGCAAAATGTTAATATTTTATCTTTTAATGTGTTTTGCTCAGTATTTTTGTAATTGGCAGATAACTCAACATACAAATTAACTATATCGTTGCCTGGACGCGCTTTATCTTCGCTTCCTATTACTGCGCAAGCCGCAATTTCTGGCATGGCAGAAAGTTTATCTTCTACTTCGACTGAGAACACTTTAAAACCGCCTACAATCAACATATCTTTGGCGCGATCACAAAGGAAAATATAACCTTCCTCGTCCATGTATCCTACATCGCCAGAAAACATCCAGCGTTCGCCGTCAATTTCACGCAGTGCTTTAGCTGATTCGTTAGGTAAGTTTAAATAGCCTTTCATTACCTGGGGGCCGCTACAAATAATTTCTCCCGGCTCACCGAAGGGCATGTCATGATTACCTGTTTCAACGTCACGGATACGCACCTTTGCATTAGGCAGTGGAAAGCCAATTGACCCAAGTTTATAACGCTTAGGTGGATTTGCAGTGTAGCAAGGCGCAGTTTCGGTCATGCCAAACGCATCAGATATCTTATTTTCACCAATAATAGCTGATAGTGCATCGTAACTTCCACGGGTGAGTGGCGCAGCGCCTGATACAGCTACTCTTAGTTTGGAAAAGTCGAGAGCAGCAAATGCAGGATTAGCAACCATCATGTCGTATAATGCTGGCACCCCTATCATAACGTTTGCAGGGTTCTTTTGAAGTTGGTCACAAATGAAATCTGTATCCCTTGGATTTGGCACAAGGATCATCTTGCCGCCGTAAATTGCTGAGGCAACGGCATTGGCGAGCCCCGCAATATGAAACATTGGAAATGCGCTTAATAACGTTTCTTGGCTTTCCTTAAAAGGATTCACAGCCATCGCTTGCGCTGTATTATACATAACATTACGCTGTGACAACATTGCGCCTTTGGGTTTGCCTGTGGTGCCACCAGTATATTGGATCATGAAGGTATCGTTCCAATGCACATCAGTTTGTTTATATTCATCTGATGCTGATTGAGTGAGACCTAAATAAGGTAATACTTCACAATCTTTAATGATTGGAATAGCAAAAACTGTTGCTGCTAGCAGGTCTGCCGCCCCTGTTACAATTGCATATTCTAAGCAATCCGGTGTTTCAGGCATAGCAGCTAGAACTAATGCAAGTTCGCTAAGAGTGATAATTACTTTGATGCCTGCGTCTTGAATTTGATATGCAACTTCTGGTGGGGCTAATAGTGGCGAAATACCCGAGCCGATTGCGCCTATTTTACTGATTGCGGCTAGCATAATGGGATATTGAGGAATATTCGGTAGGTGAATACCAACAACATCACCTTTCTTAACGCCCAACGCTGTCAAAGCGTTGGCTAATCGATTGGCTTGTTTATTGTATTCTGAATAACTAATTTCACGTGTTATGTACCACATAGCTATGGCTTCAGGCTGAATACGGGCATGTTCTTCAATGAAGTCACCAAAAGGTCTATCTTCAAACTCTGGGATGATAATTCCCAAAGATCCGTAGTGAGCTAACCATGGTAAATTCATTATGTGTTCCTTTTGTGTTTAATGATTATTAAAGACAAAGTTAAATGACCAAATAGATAACATTTGATAGATGATATTTAAGTGTTTCAATAACTTAGAAATGTTAATGTAATGTGTCAGGTTATTTACAAAGCGTCTAGTGCTTTTATTCTGCTAATTAAAGTTTTTATCTCTTTCACAAGCAAAACTTAGCCTAACAGGTTCCAAATCTGTGACTTTCGATCCGTATAGAAAACTATAGTGAACTAGATTATTAGCAAGCCACCCCATGTAAATATGCTCAAATGATCCTGGATATTCGACTATGTTACGATAGATGCTTTTACGAACTGACTATATCGTTAGATAAAAGTCAGTTTTAGTGTGATGTTTACTTTTTATCATTAAGGATTTTTATGCGTAGTGTGTTTTTATTAAGCAGTATTTTAGTATTGGGTTTGAGTGCTTGCGCGCAACCAAGAATGGTAGCTACAGATCCGTCCGAACTTAAAAAAAACGATAATAATCATGCGTTTGGTGAAAAATGTGAAAATGCCAAATATCAACTTGATAAAACAGTTGAAGCAGGTCAACTATCTGATTTAAGAGAATTAAAACGTAATATTGAATTGTACTGCGTTTGGCGCAGAAATTAGCATACTCAGAATAGTGCTAGATACCGACTCTAATTTTATCAACAATGTTAATTGCTAAATTGATTATTTAGAATTTTACTGGGACTGACGAGGGGATCCCACATAAATATTAGGTTCTTACAAGTGGTTATAGTGGTTATCTCGGCAAGTTTTGTCTCGATATATATTTTAAAAATATTTCAGACTTTTGGTAAGAATCGGTCAAGTAGCTCCGCATTGGTTGGATATTTCTCAAGTAACTCAGCCAGTTTCCTCGCGCCTTCTAAAGGTTTTAAATGGGAAAGTGCTCTACGTAAAATTCTTACTTTTTCGAGATCTTTAGTATCTAAAAGGATTTCTTCACGGCGCGTACTGCTTTTTGCAACATCTAGCGCAGGAAAAACCCGCTGATTGGCAATCTCTCTTGATAAAACAATCTCCATATTCCCAGTGCCTTTGAATTCTTCAAATATCACTTGGTCCATCTGGCTACCTGTATCAACAAGTATGGTGGCTAAAATGGTGAGTGATCCGCCATTTTCGATCTTTCTAGCAGAGCCAAAGAGTTTACGTGGTATTTCCAATGCTCTTGAATCAAGTCCGCCCGACATTGTTCGACCGCTACTTTTTCGCCCTGCATTATGGACTCGTGATAGTCTTGTTAGAGAGTCGATGACAATCATAACATCGTGTCCAAGACCTGCTTCTTTACGCGCAGTTTTTAAAAGTTCATTGGCCACACGTACATGTTGCTCATAACTTGCATCAGTGGATGAGGCGTGAACTTCTGCTGGCACACTGCGCTTAAAGTCAGTCACTTCTTCTGGACGTTCATCAATAAGCAATGCATACAGCTTTATATCGGGATACGCTTTTCCTACTGCTTGGCAAATATGTTTTAAAATAGTTGTTTTACCGCAGCCCGGTGGTGCAACAATTAAACCTCGCTGGCCCATGCCGATTGGCGTGATCAAGTCCATTGCTCGTGCAGTCAGTTCTGTAGAGCCTAATTCTAGGCGAATACACTGGTTGGGATTAATGGCAACGCCATTTAAAAAACGCTTTTGTGGATCATCTTTAGATACATCCTTGAGCGCTTTTTCAACTTGTTTAGGTTCTTTATTTCTGGTGTCTTTCAAAGATAATATTTTTCTTGTCATGGTATTGCTTTATAGCTCTGGATAATTAAGTATTTGCGGCGTGATTGAGTAAATTGTCATAGGTATTTATTAAATTTTTGGATAACAACAGACTGATACGCAAACGGGGGAGAAAAGTTGATCTGCTGACTATAATGTAGAATTAACATAACATTCACATTAATTTTAGTTTCATCTGTGGTTATTTATTTTTATTCAATAAATTAATTCTACACACAGAAGATTATATTATCAAAATTCTTTTTGTATAAGCGATCCTAAATGCTCACAAATATTTATATCCTAAATTAACACCAAATCGACACTATGGTGTTAATTATTATTGAATAAGTATCAACGAGTTACCAATATATTGATGATAAACACTATGTATAACCGCAACAGGCCGTATTTTCAATGATCACGGGTATATATACATTATATAGCTTGGAATAATTATTATGGATCTGTTTAAAAGTTTTGAAGTGGACAATGATAGTATTTTTGAGCATTAAAAATGAGTTTATAAATCAATCAAGTGCAGCTATTAACAAACAATTTTGATAATAGCTGCACTTGAAACGTACTTAACTTAACTAGTTTCAGACGATTTTACTAGTATAGAACTTAAGGAACTACCTGCGTTGCGGTGTTTTGAAATCCGCTGATAATCATCAGATTGCATCCAGGCTAAGGCTGCCTCTTTCGATGGGAATTCAATTAGTACCGAACGAGTGGCTTCCCACTCACCTCCAAGAACAATTGGCTCTTCATCAACACTTAAAAGTTTGCCCTCAAATTTAGCGAATACTTCTTCGAATTGATTTTCATATTTGTCATATTCAGTTCGGTCATGAATGGTAAGTCTAGAGATAATGTATACAGTCATTTTTTCTAATCGATATAATAAATTTAATAGACAATAACACACACAATTAGAAATCCTTATTCACACCTTATTAAAATAAAGCATAAGCATTATATTCACTGCATTTAAAAGGTGCTGATTCTTTGATGTTTAAGTGATTGTAAACACAATACGATATCTAGTATCTTGTCCTGATTAATTCAACTTTAAATGTGACCCAAAAGTTTAAACGTAATGGTTTGGTCAGTTTTAAAAACTACATCTGATCTAAGGGAAAAGTTTTACGATGCCGCTTTTACCATCCCAATCATCTACTATCTATGTTTGTTCAAAGGCATGTATGCACGGAACCGATATGCAATGTTGCAGAATTAGGATTTGTTTCTTCCCCTAACAGGGGTAAGTATTACGGTTCACTAACCCAATCCGTTTGGTTTTATAGCGCTTAAAGGATTTATTTAACAGAATTTGATTTAAGGCATTTAACAGACGCGTGTGAGGCTCAGTGGTTTTTTCCAACTCTTGTCATTCTTGACGGGTGTTGTTGCCTAGTAACCGTTTTAGTATCGGCATGGCTTCTTGTTGACTGACATATATATGAGCTATTTCCAAATCTAATCTGTCTCCTTCAAAACGACAAGTCACATCGGTTAAGGCAGTGCGGTTGTGCCATAGGTGGCGTATTGGATTGTCTGTTTCGTGCTCATTCCAACGCATAAACATTTTTGCAGCATGATGTTCCAACACTATCTTTTCGTGTTCACTATTATTAAGTACAGACACCACAAAATTTCCCGACCCAATTAATCACAAATTATCAATAAATATGGTTAAAGAAAATATCTGATAAACCAAAATACTGATATAGACATGCATCATAATATTCGAGACTATTTGGAGCTTTTAAATGATGGGAATTAAAAGTTGATGTAGAGGTAATTCACTCAGATTTGATCTATGTGATGTTAAGGACTTTTAATATATGAGCTAATTTACGAATAATAAGTGCATAACGATTGTTTTGTTATATTCAGCTCATATTTCGCTCATATTCTCCCCTCATTTTTTGTTTTATGTTTATATCAACCATCTTGATGATTGAGCCTTTTATTTCTGATTATAATGGGATCCATAAAAATACTATTATTGCGGAAATCTGGCTCTATGTTGTCTATCTCTTCTAGTTTTTCTCTAACCCGTTTGGAACGCAAAATGCGCAGTGCCAGCAGTTATGCTGATTGGAAAGTTGCTGCTCTTGAGCATGATAACATGTCTGGTTTCGGAGCATGGAGAAGCAAAGACAAGTCAAAAAGTTATGATTATGTCAATATTCGTTCCAGAATAGATGCACTTAAGCAGCTCAGACTCCAAGAAGATGATATTGGATTATTATTCGCGTTGAATGAGGGGATCCACGGAAATCAAGGGGGAATGGGAAAATCTGATCTTTATAAAAAGGCTAAATTTGGTACAAAAAATCTAATCGAAGAGTACGTTGATGAAATAGTGAGTGCTCTGGAACACATATCTACTATTCCAGAGTCTAGTGAAATCACTAGTGAAGACAAGTTAGATTTTTTTGAACGTGCTAGTCATTGTTTTGGGCGTTCAGCATTGATGTTGAGTGGTGCCGGATCATTAGGACATTTTCATCGCGGTGTTATAAAAACCTTATTTGAACATAACGTGTTACCTACTGTTATTTCTGGTTCAAGTGCGGGTTCCATCTCTGCGGCTATTCTTGGCACCTATTCTAACGATGAATTACCGTGCGTATTGCAAGGTGATAATGTGCTTGATCCCTTACAATCTGAGATTGATAATCGTTCTAAAAGTCTTATTCGTAAGCAATCTGATCCAGCATCATTGAAAATCATGTTGGAGGCTATTATTCCTGATATTACCTTTCAGGAAGCCTATGAAAAAACAGGCCGAATGATTAGCATCACAATTGCCCCTTATGAAGAACACCAGTCATCAAGATTAATGAATGCCATTACCTCGCCTAATGTTTATGTACGTTCGGCAGTTATGGCGTCCTGTGCAGTACCTGGTGTTTATCCGCCTGTGATGCTGATGGCGAAAAATGTATACGGCGAAGCTCAGCCGCATTTACCAGAACGTCGTTGGGTCGATGGGGCTGTCACAGATGATTTACCAGCCAAAAGACTCGCTAGACTCTATGGGGTTAATCATTATATTGTCAGTCAGGCAAATCCGTTAGCACTGGCAATTATGAAGGGCGAACAGTATATGCCTATATCTGAAGGGGCAAAAAAAGTATTCCGATTGTCGACCCATGAAATTTTAAAAAGTGGCGAGAAATTTAGCCGACGCTATCTTCGTAAAATTCCCGATGTGGGTAAGACCATGAGCATGTTCTATTCGGTTATGGCTCAAGATTACAAAGGTGATGTGAATATTGTACCTAACTTTAATTTTGTCGATCCTCAAAAACTGCTAGGCCAACTTACCTCTAATGAAATCCAAGAATTGGTGATTGAAGGTGAACGCTCAACTTGGCCACAATTAGAACAAATTAAAATTTGTTCTAAAATCGGACATAAATTAGAGGAAATACTTGATCATCATACCGATCATAATATTAAACGTTTTTATAAGAAACGTCGCTGAGTAGAAATGGATATTTAAATCAGTCCTTAAATCAGTTCGGAAGATATGGTTGAGTAAGCTTAAATGTGATTATACTGTCCTTTTTGTAAATTAGTCTATTTCAGATTGCCTGTAAAGGTTAACTGTCACTCAACTGGATATGATCCTTGCGGTTTAAAAATTTATACCAGAGCTGGAAGAAACCGTATAGATAAGACTAACTCGTTGATTAAGGGTCACTTTGAGTTCTGTGATCAACTAACCAATGCAACACTATTCGCCACCTACTATGCGATGCATACCCTCACAAAAGGTATTAGGCATCTTAGCTGCAAAAAGCTATAAAAAGCTGCAAAAATCAATTTTTTAGGCCTACTTGAAATACTGCTTTCCAAATACCCAGATATAGATAGCTTTTAGTGCTTATCACACTGTCTGAGCCTTCTGTTCAGATGTTTCGTTGAATTTTATGCAACTAGGTAGTCTTAAAAGTTAAGCAATAAAATAATGCTAATCGTATAGTGTGTCATATAAAAATCGACTTGGATTAAAAGCTATGACAATAAAAATTATTCAGATTATTAAAAATAACAGGATCAAGAGTGTTGCTCTTTTTACTTTACTGCTTTTTAGTCCTTTTACCCTTGCTGAGAATTATGATTTTACCGCTGCCAAAGGTATCTTACATGCATATGTAGAGACCAATAAAATTGCAGGAGGTGTCATTCTTGTAATGAAAGATGGCAAGGAACTTCTGCATGTAGCCGCTGGTAAGCAAGATATTGAAGCGCATAAAGATATGAAAACTGATAGCCTTTTTCGTATTGCTTCTCAAACAAAAGCGCTAACCTCGGTGAGTATTATGATATTAAAAGAACGCGGACTCATTAACTTTACAGATCCTGTCTCTAAATATATCCCTTCCTTCAAAAAGACGAACGTTTTAGTCGTTAATCCTGACAAATCTCATACTGTAGTGCCAGCAGAACGAGAAATTACGGTGCATGATCTTCTTACCCATTCTGCTGGCATAAGTTATGGATGGGGGGTAAACGAAGACAAGTGGAGAGAGATAGGACTTCACGGTTGGTATTTTGCTGATAAAGATAAAACTATGAAGCAAGCGTTAGCACCGATCACTACATTGCCTCAACATGCTCAACCGGGTTCAACGTTTGTTTATGGTCACAATACAGATTTACTGGGTGTCATAATTGAAATTATATCAGGGAAAAGTTTGAAAGATTTTTTTGAGACTGAAATTACTGATCCATTGGATATGATGGATACACATTTTTATGTACCAAAAAGTAAACTAAATCGTCTGACGGCTGTTTATAATGCCATGGATAGTGGTATAAAAAGAGCAAGCGATACCAGTACCGAAGATGATTTTATGGTCAGCCAAGGCCATTATGCTAATGGCCCTATTAAAGCTTACTCGGGTGGTGCTGGGTTAGTTTCAACGTCTGGTGACTATGCAAAGTTACTCTTAATGTTACTCAATCAAGGTACTTTGAACGGAACTAAAATACTGTCCCCTTCTTCTGTAGCGCAAATGATAAGTGATCAGATACCTTACATTGATATGGATTGGAACGATGGTTTTGGTTATGGTTTTGCACTAGAAGTGGGTAAAGGTGGGGATGTAAAAGGTAAAACACTGCAGTATGAGTGGGGCGGTGCATACCATTCAAATTATTATGTTCGTCCTGAAGACGGAGTCATCGTTATCTATCTGACTCAACTGATACCATCAAAGGGGCTCAAAGACTGGGATGAAATTGACGCTGTTATTAAAATAGCTCTCGGTATAAAGCCTTAAATTAAAGCTTTACAGCAGCATATGAGATACCACACTCAAGCTCAAGTAAGGACACAAAGTATGATTAGATTACGTTTTAATAAGTTTGCCAATATTAGTGTCGATTTGTTTGTGGTTTTTGTTGGAGTACTTATCACTTTAGCGGTTAATTCTTAGTGGCTGCTTACGTGTCCAAGGGAACTAAAAGGCTCACTTTTGTGCTTTCCATAACTACTGCTGTGCGAAACCGCTTCACATTTGCATTGTTAATGAATAATTCGTGCGTTAAATCTTCAAAGTCTTCCATATCACGTACCGTACAAATTAATGTGAAATCGCCTTCTCCTGTTACGTAATAACACTGCTGAACTCTGTCTTCCTTACGAACAATAAGCCGAAATGCGTTTAATTGCTGCTCGCTTTGGCGCTCTAGCTCAACCGTTATAATAAACGCCATCGTCTGACCGAGTGAAGTGGGATTTAGTATAGCTACTTCTCGGTCAACTATATTTTGTTTACGTAATTGCTTTAGCCTGCGCTGCACAGAGGGAATAGACAAATTACACACAGCTGACAGTCTCTCCAAACTTAA
>JBNMPD010000125.1:0-9419 GCA_051276225.1 Flavobacteriales bacterium | reverse complement strand
GGTTCCACACCCAACGTTAATGTTGCGGGCGCTCGTGAATTTGGCGTTGGGGTAAAACCCATTAGCCAACTTACAGCTACGTGGCAAAAATTACTTGCTCAAAAAACTGAACATAATACTGAACATAATACTGAATATAGTGCTGAACATAACGCTGAAAATGGTGCTGAAAATAGCGCTGAAAAAAGCACCAAACACAATATAGCTCATTGGGCAGTTATTGGCGGCGGTGCTGCAGGTATCGAAATGGTACTTGCCATTGCTTATCGGTTTAAACAGACGAACGACGCCTTAAAGTTGTCTTTGGTTCAATCGGGCGATACATTATTATCGAGTTATCATAAAAACGTACAAAAACAGGTGGCTATCGCACTCAAACAATATGGCATCGCACTTGTGACTGGATTTCGAGTTTCTCGCGTTACTGAAAATACCATTGAGTCGGACATGGGTGGCACACTGAGCATTGATCAGTCAATTTGGTGCACACCAGCAACTGCGCCAACATGGCCAACACTTGCTGGGCTGGATACTGACAAAAACGGCTTCATTGCTGTGAATGAATTTTTACAAAGCACTTCTCATAACGATGTTTTTGCCTGTGGTGATGTGGCTACAATGGTTAAATCACCTCGACCCAAAGCGGGCGTCTATGCTGTTCGTTCAGCACCCTTTTTAACTAAAAACTTACGGGCGATATTTAGCCAACAAACAATGCAAGCTGTGTCGCTACAAACTGATTTTTTGTCCTTGATTTCACTTGGAGGCAAAAGTGCAGTGGGTCAACGAGGTAGGTTAAGTTTAAAAGGCGAATGGGTTTGGCGATGGAAAGACCATATCGACCAAAAGTTTATGGCCTTGTTTTCTAAAAACCTACCCGCTATGCCTTCAATGGAAAACGAATCTATGCATTGTGGTGGTTGTGGCAGCAAAATTGGACCTGAGTTACTCAGCGATACACTGAAAGAACTGAGTATTTTTCCTAATAAAAACTTTGATACTGATCTCACACAAGCAGAAGATGCGTCCGTTGCTGAGGTCATTAACAACACATCGTTATTACAAAGCATTGATGGCTTTCGCGCCTTTAGTGACGATTATTATAAATTAGCTATTGCTGCTACTCATCACGCCGTCAACGATCTATACGCCATGGGGTTGCAACCATCCAGTGCTCAAGTGTGGGCAAATTTAAAATTTGAACACCCGCGGTTAACCAAACGAGACTTCAAACGTTTGATGCAGGGGGTCACTGAAACTTTGCTCCACCATGAAACCACCTTAATCGGCGGCCACAGCACCGAAGGTGTAGAAACACACTTAGCGCTAGTGGTTAATGGAGCGGGTGGCTCATATTGGCCCAAAAATGCTCTTCAAGAAGGTGATTGGTTGCTTTTAAATAAACCATTAGGCACTGGCATTATACTCGCGGCGGATGCCCAAGGAGCTGCAAAAACTCATAGTATTAACGTATTGTGGAGTAATCTACTGCAATCCAATAGACCATTTTTCTTAGGGCTAAAAAACAAAAAGGTACATGCTGCCACTGATGTTACCGGCTTTGGTCTGATTGGGCATCTATTAGAAATGGTTAAAGAAACACAATATTCTATAAAAGTCACAACCAACAATGTACCGCTGATGAGCGGCGCACTGGAATCGAGTAGACAAGGGGTTGAATCGACATTAATGCCACAATTAATGCCAATGCTAGATCAATGTGATACTAATAATGTAGAACTCGCGATGCTAAAGTGTTTACTCGATCCCCAAACAAATGGCGGCTTAATCATTTCTGTTTCTGCCGATGTGGGTCGTGAAATTATGGATGAAACTGATGCGGTCAAGATTGGCGAGGTGTTTAGGGCACAAAGTGATACAAGCGATAAAAAGATCCTGTTGCTAAGCTGAGCTATTTATCTCAACCTAAAAATATTAATTACACACAACTTCGTTAATGGTTGCTGGCATGGGTGATTTTATAATTAATTGGCAGGCTTAATGGTTGTTATTAAATTTTAAAGGTTCTCAAGTCAGGAACTGAACACAATCCTCAGTACACCCTTCGTATATGCTCTTAGCTGGCCAAAAATATTATGTGGAGTATGAGGCACAATACATATAAACAACAAAGTTATACAAGCATTGCTGAAGAGCGCAATATGGGCAGTACAACATAACAAACATTATTGATGAAGACATGGTGGCTGAAGACTTACTATTTTTTGTCAGTTGACATGATATGCCAAGTGTATATTAGTGCGTGAGTGGGACGCCTAAAGCAGCACTTGATTCATAGGCAAAGGTGGGGGGGAGCTGTGATTGCATCACATCACTCAGCATTTTTCAAAATAGATTCAGATGGTTCCGTCCCATTTGCGCTAGAAACAAGAGTTACTGCTTTGACAGAATTAATGCCGAAAAGTAGAGTAAAACAACTCAAAAATAGCGTAGCAATTTTTGTTAGTGATAAAAATCTATCCTGATGGGGTTCTCTATTTACATCACTGATATTAGATTGCTAATGATATTGAAAAGCCTTTGAATAATGTAACAACACTTCAAACATTGAGGAAAGATATTTAAGGAAGAATAAGCTCTAGTAACGAGAAATAGTAGCGTGAAAAGTAGCCAAGATAATAAAAAGAAAAGCGGCCAATACTACAATTAGAGACCGTTTCGATAACTGGTGATGTTGTTGTATTTAGTCAGTCTTGAACCCTTTCGCAAGCACTCAACAAAGCTAAATATTATTGCCCCTGCTACGTAGGCAAATACCGGCGTCAACAACATGATAAATAAAGGTATTTGAGTAAACATCGTCAATTCCTTATTCAGCTTGTGTTTTTATTGCCTCTACATTATTTATTTCAAAGTCAGTAATAAAAACGTTAGCTGTATAACTTTTTTCTTCATTAAAACTAACATTGTTGGCTACTGTCAATACAGCCGAACGCAGGTTATTTTGGATTTCTTGTTGTGCAATTTCCATCGCTTGATTAACCATAATGCTTACATATTTTTCTAATGAAACGTCTTCGGCTTGTGCTGTAGAAGCGAAAATTAAAGTAGAAGTAAGTGCGATAGCAGCGATTTTAGATTTAGTGAACATGATATTTTCCTTTGATTTAATAAGTGGTAACTGTTTTTTAAATGTGGTGAACAGTTATTGTTTAAGTCGCAGTATCCTTTGCGATAGTTGTGCCAATCATGAAATTAATTTTATCTGTATGATTTATATATACTTTTATTTTTCACTTGGGAGATACAGACTTGAACAAATATTGTTCACCCCAAAATTTGGTTAAATTTACCACTAGCTTAGTAAATTTAACCAATCACCTCGGCTTGAAATTGTTTAGCTTTTGATTGTGCTTCGAGTAACACTTCTAAAGCATCCGTTAACAGTTCAACACCCGCATTGGCTTTTGTACCGTTTTGACTCAAATATCTACGCCAGATACGTCCACCAGGCTGGCCTTGAAACAATCCCAACATATGCCGAGCAATACTCCATGGCCTGACGCCTCGAGCAATCTGCTGTTCGATATAAGGTAACATTGCCATCACCACTTCAGCACGAGTCTTACTGACAGAGTTGTCTTGATAAAAACGCTGATCGACTTCAGCCAAAATGTAAGGATTACTATAAACCTCACGGCCTATCATCACACCGTCCACATGATTAAGATGACATTGCACATCATCTAGGGTTTTCACACCGCCATTTAAGCTGATATGTAAATCCGGAAACTGTTGTTTTAATTGATAGACGCGGTCGTACATCAATGGTGGCACATCACGATTTTGTTTTGGACTTAAACCTTTTAACCAAGCTTTGCGCGCATGCACAATAAAAGTGTCACATCCAGACGCAGCCACCACATCAATAAAGCGGGTTAAATCTTCATATTCATCCATGTCGTCAATGCCAATTCGCGACTTTACTGTAACGGGAATATCAACTTCTGTCTGCATGCTCTTAATACATGCAGCCACAGTTTCAGGCTCAGCCATTAAACACGCACCAAACCTACCATTTTGTACACGATCAGAAGGACAACCAACATTGATATTGACTTCATCATAACCGCGCTTTTGCGCCTCGCTGGCACAGCGCGTCATATCAACTGGATTAGAACCACCCAATTGCATTGCTATAGGGTGTTCTTCTTGGTTAAACCCAAGATAATCGCCTTTGCCAAAAATAATGGCTCCAGTGGTAACCATTTCGGTATACAAAAACGCATGTTGCGAAATTTTTCTAAGGAAATACCGACAGTGTTTATCGGTCCAATCCAGCATGGGTGCGACTGAAATAGTGCGATTCATAGGCTCACTCATATACTGTCTCGCCAATGTGAATTTAGGGCGCGCATTCTAGCTGATTTCGCACCCCAGCACTAGTGGCTGTTGCATCGCTCAAAATTAGCTTATCCAGTCAACTGACTGACAAAATAAATTCTGATCAAATGCAACTGATCATAAGTGACTTGCTCATTAAGGCTATCGTAAACAGGTTTTAGACGCTCGTAAGAATGCTCTGCAAATGCGGTTAAAGCTGAATCAATATAGATTTGACTAAGCCCCGATTGTTCTAGCAACTGGGAAGGTTGTGTAAACTTATGTCCATCTTGTGCATAACGGTATAGATGATTAATGATGGTGCCATCTTTTACCTTAAATTGTTCGGCTAAAGACCCAACAGATTGTCCCGTCTGATAAGCGCTAACAATTTCAGCACTGCGGCTATTGGAGTTGCTGCTACTGCTACTGGCACTTTTATTTAGCGGCGTTTTACTAGCCGATTGAGTGTTAGACACTTCTTGAATATCGTTTTTCTGGCAGAAGTCATTAATAAGAGCGAGGTAATGCTCACCATATTTATCTAGTTTGGCTTGCCCAATACCATGAATACGTAACAAGCTCCCTTGAGAATGCGGGAAATAATAAGCCATCTCATTCAGTGTTCGATCAGAAAAAATAGCATAAGGAGGTAAGTTCGCTTCATCTGCTAGACGTTTTCGGTCAGCTTTTAATATGGCAACTAATTGCTCATCACCCGGGTTAGTCATGGCTTTAGATTTATGACTGCTGGTAGCAACGGGTTGCTGCAACAAAGCAAAAAAGGGTGATTTTCCTTTCAACACGTCACCGGCTTTTTGTGTGAGTTTTAAGCTGCCAAATTGTTCATCTTGTTTGAGTAAACCTTTTTGGATCAATTGACGCGCTAGGGTCATCCACTGTTTTTTATTATACTCATTGCCAATGTTATAAGTTGAAAGCAAATTATGCTGATTTTGTAATACCTTTTCGGCATTTGAACCACGCAACACATCGATAATATGGCTAGCACCAAAACGTTGTTCAGTGCGATGCACACAAGATAAAAACTTCTGGGCAGGCACAGTTAAATCTGATTTTTCTTTGCTTTTACCGGTACAGTTGTCACAGTTATTGCAATTTTCTTTAACCGACTTTTCTCCGAAGTATGCTAACAATGGAGTGCGCCTGCAATCCTCAGCTTCAGCCAAAGCCAACATTTGATTAAGGTGCATATTGGCCAAACGTTTTTCTTGTTCGTTACTCATTTGATCAATAAAAAAACGAATCTTGCCTGTATCACCGTAACCAAATAATAGTAAACAATCGGCGTCTAAACCGTCACGGCCAGCACGACCAATTTGTTGATAATACCCTTCAATATTTTTTGGCAAGTCATAATGCAATACGTAACGAACATCAGGTTTGTTGATCCCCATGCCAAATGCGATAGTTGCCACTATGATATGCACGTCATCACGAATAAAACGTTCTTGATAATCACTGCGTTTAATACTGCTCAGCCCCGCGTGATAAGGTAGCGCTGACAATCCATCCTGTTGCAGTTTGGCTGTGAGTTCATCTACACCTTTGCGCGATTGGCAATAAATGATGCCTGACTGTTGTGGGTATTGTTCAACAAATTTTTTACACTGCTGATATGGATTGTCTTTAGGAATAACACCAATAAACAAATTAGGTCGATCAAAACTGGAGATATACTCGCTGCTGTCAGTAATATTGAGCTGGCGTTTAATATCCTCACGGACCCTTGGTGTAGCGGTAGCTGTTAAGGCAATACATACAGCGTTGGGGAAACACTCAATAAGACGATTAAGCTGACGATATTCAGGCCGAAAATCATGCCCCCATTCAGAAATACAGTGCGCCTCGTCGATAGCAATACAGGCCACATCACAATTTGTTAATAAGTCTAAAATATTACTTTGTAAGGCTGTTTCTGGTGCCAAAAACAACAATTTAATCTGTTGTTGTTTGATGCCGTCTAAGTTAGCTTGGTAATCGGTGTCAGATAGTGAGCTATTCAGTACACAGGCTGGGATGGCGAGTTCATTAAGTTGCCTAACTTGGTCTTGCATCAGTGATATAAGTGGCGAGATAACAATCGTTAAGCCATCAAAAACCACTCCCGGAATTTGATAACATAGGGACTTACCACCTCCGGTAGGCATAATAGCCAGAGTATTCTGGCGCTCTAAAATATTATTTATGATCGCTTGTTGAGATTCTCGAAATTCGTCGAAACCAAATACATCTTTGAGTACATTTTTTGCTTGACTGAGCACTTTTAAGGTCCTTGGTTACACATTAAAAACTATTTACATGTCAATGATTATAACCTTTCAGCGCGGTGTGATGAACTTTCCTTTTGAAATAGTCGTGCAACCATAAAATAGAAGTCAACAACTTATGCATATCAAACCTGTTTTTAGTTTAGACTTGTATACGTTTTTTATAGTATTAATGGTTTTTCACAGCATGTTTTCGACAATATTTTTACCATTGTTTGGTGCTATATCCTCATTAGGTTATTTTATTAATACCTTATTTTGGTTGGTACCCATTTTAATTTTTTCATTTTTCAAGTTAATACCTATCAAAATATGGCAAACATTTATGTCTTATTTACTAGATGGTTGTGCCACACTTTGGATATCGGTCAACAGCGCCAATCAAAACATATTTAGCCGCACAACCTTTAACGTCAATGGGCTGGAAGGATTGAGCCAAAAAGACTGGTACTTGGTGATATCAAACCATCAGTCCTGGGTTGATATATTAGTGTTACAACGTATCTTTAATTATAAAATTCCTTTTTTAAAGTTTTTCCTCAAGAAAGAGCTTATTTGGGTACCTTTTATTGGTTTAGCGTGGTGGGCTTTAGACTTTCCTTTTATGCATAGGTACAGTAAAGCGTTATTGGCCAAAAATCCTCACTTAAAAGGCAAAGATTTAGAAAACACCCGAAAAGCGTGCAAAAAATTTACAGTCAAACCCGTGAGCATCATGAATTTTGTAGAAGGAACGCGGCTAACCGAACAAAAGCGGACACGCCAAGGGGCAAAATTCCAACACTTACTAAAGCCCAAAGCAGGCGGTATGGCTTTTGTTTTAGGGGCTATGGGTGAGCAGTTACATAAATTACTCGATGTGACTATTCATTATCCAGAGGGCACTCCTACTTATTGGGAGTTTGTCTGCGGCAAAGTCAAAAGTATACAAGTACAGATTAAAGTACAATCGATTCAAGAATTACTCAATAGCGATGTCTACGGGGCTGACTACTTTGACGACCATACACAAAGAGTCAGATTTCAACGCTGGCTAACAGAATTATGGGAGCAAAAAGACCAGGATTTACACGTGCTTTTATCAGAAAAATCACAAGATGTTTAGTGTGTTCCCAGTTTTCATCGTATTTCCTGTGCACTTGACGTTGCAAATGATAAGTCTAGCCTTTTGGGCTCTGTGTATCACTTTTCTTGGTTTAATAAAGCTTGTGCTGCCTTTCTATTTTGTGACTAAGCCACTTAACATCATTCTAAACCTCATGATGTGTGCATTTGGGTTTTGTAGTGTGACTTTAATAAAATCTATGAACAAGGTGGAATTAGATTATGTGGTTGAAGGTGAACTGAGCAAAAAAGAGTGGTACTTAATAGTAGCGAATCACCTAAGTTGGTTAGATATTATTTTATTAACCGATTTTGCTGCTGGCAAAATTCCTGCACCCAAGTTTTTTCTTAAGAAAGAATTGATATGGCTGCCTTTTGTAGGTCTTGGTGCATGGGCATTAGACATGCCATTTATGCAACGTTATAACAAAGCCTTCTTACTGAAAAATCCACACCTAGAAGGTAAAGACATTGAGACCACTAAAAAATCTTGTGAGAAATTTCAGCAGTTGCCTACCACAGTCATCAATTTTGTCGAAGGCAATCGCTTTACCCCTGAAAAACAAAAGCTTAAACAAAGTCCGTTTAAAAATCTTTTACCACCAAAGGCAGGGGGTATTGCGTTTACGCTCGCCACTATGGGTCAGCTATTCACGAGTGTTTTAGATATTACGATCATGTATCCTGATACCCAAGGTAGTCCTATGATGGCTATGTTAGGCGGTCGTCTAAATAAAGTAGTTATGCGGATTAATGTACATCCAGTTACGGATGAAATTATTGGTGACTATTTTAACGATGAAAAATTTAAACAAGGTTTTCAGAGTTGGTTAAATTCGGTTTGGCAAAACAAAGATAAACTTATTACCCACTTAAAAGAGACAAACTAAATGCAACAAGGCTTTCACCTTACGGATAATATTTTAGCGTTATTAGGGCATCTGGGGATTCAGGCCACCCCAAAAAGCTGGATATTTCAAGTGATTGCCTTACTCGGTATTTTATTGTTCGCTTGGCTGACTAATTGGCTAACAAAAAGCATCTTCAATAGTCGCGTCCGAAAACTGGTCAGCAAAAGCAAAAACAAGTTTGACGATGAGTTATATCAGCACGGTTTTTTCAAACGCATCGGGCATATTGTGCCTGCTGTTGTCATCTATTTACTTAGCCAATTACTCATTGAAAACCCTGCGCTACTTGCATTCTTACAGAAATCTGCGGTTATTTATGTGCTTATCTCTGCGGTAATGGCACTGAGTGCCCTGCTGAATACCGTAGAAGACACATACAATGCGTCAAATTTAGCTAAAAAAGCGCCTATTACTGGCTTTATTCAAGTGGCTAAATTATTTGTGGTGATTATCGCAGGTTTGTTGATCATTTCTAATTTAATGGACAAATCGCCATTATTATTGCTTTCGGGCTTAGGTGCAGTCACCGCGATCCTGTTGCTGTTATTTCGAGACACTATTTTGGGTTTTGTTGCCGGTATCCAAATCGCAGCAAATCGTATGGTTAATACCGGAGACTGGATTGAAATGCCTAAATATGACGCAGATGGCGACGTATTACAGGTAGGTTTAACAACGGTTAAAGTACAAAATTGGGATAAGACAATTTCTACAATCCCCACTTATGCTCTTATTTCGGAGCCTGTCAAGAATTGGCGCGGGATGACTG
>JBNMPD010000124.1:0-9488 GCA_051276225.1 Flavobacteriales bacterium | reverse complement strand
CGCCACGCTGGATGACAGTATGCGAAGCATATACTTTTAAAACTTGAATATAAGGGGATTGTGAAAAACTTAACTATCCTAGTCAAACGTCACTATTTGTAGGATCTGCAATTTAAGTATATAAAATTTAAAGGGCTATCTCTGGTTGTTATGCAAATTAAACAGCAGTTCGGCTTCTGCCGCAGGCATATCACATTCGCGCATTACGTCTTCGAGACTAGCCCCCTGGTTAATGAGCTTTGCACCTTTGCTGTAAAAGCGGCTTTGCGAGTCTTGTTCGACTAAATTTTGCTGATCTAACTGTAGTTTATCTACCTGCTGCACCAATTCTTTGACACGAGTCATCACACCATAATTACCACTGCGGATCTCATGAATTTCTTCGCTTAAGTTATTCACTTTTTTATTGAGCTCTGACAGCGAATCACTTTGAAATTTGATGGTTTCAAGTTGGGAATTATAACGTTTAAACAATACGACCAGATAAGTCGTACAAATGATGGAGATAATCAATGTTATTAAGATCAGCAATATTGAAATACTCATAATCATCTCTAAAAGGAAAATAAATAACGTACCATAATAACGTAAGCAGAAATACTTCGCAGTAGTGAGACGTGTGCACTAAGTTTTTGCACTTAGATATTAGTAATTTCGGACCACTCTTCATCGTTGAGTAATCTATTTAAGTCAACTAAGATAAGCAATTCTCCGTCTCTGTTACTCACACCCTGAATAAACTTGGCACTTTCTTCAGTGCCCACATTGGGTGCACTATCAATTTCTGAGGAACGTAAATAAACCACTTCAGCGACACTGTCAACAAGAATACCCACCACTTGATCATCAGACTCAATAATGACTATTCGAGTATTGTCTGTGATATCACAAGAAGATAACCCAAAACGTGAACGGGTATCAATAACAGTAACAACGTTACCTCTCAAATTAATAATACCCAATACATAATCAGGGGCGCCTGGCACCGGTGCGATTTCGGTATGACGCAGGACTTCTTGAACCTGCATAACATTAATACCGTATGTCTCATCACCTAATTTATAGGTAACCCACTGCAGGACTTCGTCACTGTTTGCTGCCACTTTACTACTTGAACTTCTGTAGTCACTCATTCCCATCGCTCCGGTCTAAAATAGGCTAGTCGTTACTGCTTAAACCTTGGTTCAACATGCTAATTAATTGCTGAATATTTAACAAGGCACACATTTTCTTTTTAATCATTCCAGATAACCATGGGCGACTCACTTCAACATTTCGCCATTTCACTTCATCTGGTAAAAGTGTCTCAGTAGCTATCAGACTTTCACAACCTAACCCCCAACCGCTCTCACCTAAAACAATAAGATATGGATATTGTGTAGATCCTGACAGTTTTTCAGAGGACTTTTCTAGCATTACCCACTTTGCAGTATCGACCACATTATACTTTTCTTCACGATGCAGCAAAACACCTTTAAACCATGCAGGTTTACCAAACAATGGATTAACAGTCTCAATCTGATGTATGCCACCTAGTTCAATCAAAGGTACAGCCAATGTGATGCCTGCAACTTCAAACAGTAGCACCTGAAATGGCTCTGTGGGAATAACAGGTTTAATAACTTGTCTTGATGTTTTACCTGTTCCTTGCTTTTTTTCGACCTGAGGCTGTATAACTTTAGCTACCATTGGAACAGTTTCTTCTTCAGGTTGAACAAGTTCCTCTGAAAGTAGAACAAAAGGTTCGGATCTGAGTATAGGTGCTGTCTTTAACAACTGCTCAACAGACTGACGCTGAACATCTTCAACAATTTGGTCATCTGTCAATAAAGCTGACATGTAATCTTCCATCACATTTTCATTAGTGAAGAGATTACCACTCATTTTTGTATTTCCACTTTTTGTAAGTAACTCAGTAATTTAGCATAAGCAAATACCCCACGGGATTTTGAACAATACACAGATGGCGGACTTTGGGCCTGACTGGCATCTCTAAATCGTGTATCAACTGGAATTAACCCAATCCACACTTTCTCATTATAAGTGCGAGTCAAGGTACTGTATGATTTAGCTGCAGCATTGAGACGTTTATCAAACATTGTCGGCACTATAGTATATGCAAAGGTTTTAGCTAAAGATTTTTGCATAATCTGCATCGAATGAAGCATTCTTTCCAAACCTTTTAACGCCAAGAACTCTGTCTGTACTGGGATAATAACCCTGTCGCAAGCAGCCAGAGCATTGATCATCAGTACCCCTAAAACGGGTGGACAATCAACAATAGCGTAGTCAAATTCTTCACGGATCAGATCCAAAGCTTGACGCAAAATTAATCCCATACCACTTTGAGTACCCAACTTACGGTCGAGAGTGGCAAGTGCCATTGTCGCTGGCAATATAAACAAAGAGTCCAATTTAGTTGCACATAAACAATTTAATACGTCTTCTTTAGTAACAGACTTGCCAGCCATAAATACATTATACAAACTGCTAGACAATTCCTCAGGTTCAACACCAAAGTAATAACTCAATGAGGCTTGTGGATCAGTATCAACCAAAATGACTCGCTGTCCACTTTGCGCCAACAGGCCGCCAAGAGTCACAGCAGTGGTAGTTTTACCCACACCACCTTTATGATTTGCGACCGTCCAAACTACCACCCCAATAACCACACTTTATACATGGTAGTCGAAGCCGATGGCGTGACATTTAGGCCATTATTTTCATTTTGAAAAGACACCAAAAATGCTCCTTTGACCCTAGTCTAGTATTTCATTTTTTATATGACTTGCCATATGTGCAATGTCATAATTCGCTTCAGATATATTGGCCACCGTTATAGCTTTTGGCATCCCATAAACAACACAACTCTGCTCATCTTGTGCCCATATCTTGGCACCTTTGGCTTTTAACGTTTTACAACCTTCGCGGCCATCAGCTCCCATACCAGTTAAGATAATGGCAAGCACGTTGCCTGAATAAACGTGAGCCAAAGAATCAAATGTTACATCAACACTCGGTTTATAGGCAGCACATGGGTATCGCTCTGGCTCGGATATAACAACTCTGGCATTGCCAGCTCGTCCCTCAATAGTCATATGTTTCCCACCTGGAGCGAGATAACACACGCCAGGCTTTAAGGTGTCGCCGTGCGCAGCCTCTTTTACCGTTATTTTACATAAATCATGTAAACGTTTCGCAAATGCCTGAGTAAAAGAACTGGGCATATGTTGCACCATGACCACTGGAATAGGAAAATCGCTCGGTAACTCAGTTAAAATTTTCTGTAATGCAACCGGTCCCCCAGTAGAAGTACCTATGGCTAAACATGCATAATGACAAGAAGTGGCAGAGCTCAAATGAGTCTTTGTGACTAATTTAGTGGCTACTTTAATGACATTTTTGGGTGCCAGCGGTTTCGCAGAACGTAACGAAGATGAGGTAATTCTTGACAAATAACTGGCCCCAAACATCTTTCTACCACATAACGCTTTGACACGATTTTGAAACAACATAATCGCTTCTTTTCTATCTGCAGCAATATCTTCAAACTTTTTAGGAAGAAAATCTAGCGCACCTGCATCCAGTGCATCCAGCGTTGCTTGTGCGCCTGCTTGTGTCAGTGATGAAAACATAATAATCGGAACTGGGTTACTAGCCATGATTCTTTTCACAGCTGTGATCCCGTCCATGACAGGCATTTCTATATCCATTGTCACAACATCAGGCCTTAAAGAAGCAACCAGTGTTAATGCTTCCTGACCATTTTTAGCTTCACCTGCCACCTCTAAATCAGGATCAGCTTCAAGTATCTGTTTTATTCGGCGACGAAAAAAAGTTGAATCATCAACAATTAAAATCCTATAAGTCATTTTCGTCTGTCTTACCTATAACTATCAGTTTCATGTTGGGCGAATAAGAAACATAGACAACTATGCTTTTTTAGCCGCATATCTTTTCAGTAAACCCGGCACATCTAATATCAGAGCGATCCCGCCATCACTAGTGATGGTAGCTCCAGCCATTCCCGGCGTACCTTGAAGCAATTCATCGAGAGGTTTGATGACCACTTCTTCTTGGCCAATTAGTGCATCAACAACAAATCCGAGTTGTTTTGCACCAATTTGAACGACAACAACATGCCCAATGGTTTTATCAATATTAGCCTGCCCCCTTGCTAACCACTCGGCCAAGTAAAACAATGGAATAGCCTTAGAACGGACAATCATAGTTAACTGGCCATCAACAGTATTGATTTTTTGTAAATCAAGATTGATGATCTCATTCACAGAACTCAGTGGTAGTGCAAAAGTTTGTTTACCTATAACTATCATCAGTGTTGGTAAAATAGCTAAGGTTAACGGCACTTTAATTTCAAGTGTAGTGCCAATGCCCATCTTAGAATCAATACTAACCGAACCGTTTAGCTGATTAATTTTTGTTTTTACCACATCCATGCCAACACCACGGCCTGACACTTCGGATATTTCGGTCTTAGTTGAAAAACCTGGTGCAAAGATTAGATTAAATGCTTCTGCATCGCTCATTCTTGCCGCTATTTCAGCATCCATAACACCACGAGAAACTGCAATTTGCTTGAGTTTTTCTGGATCCATGCCTTTGCCGTCATCTATGATACTCAGCAGAATATGATCACCTTCTTGAGATGCAGACAATTTAACTGTACCCATAGAGGGCTTACCTGCAGCTATTCTTTCATCTGGCATCTCAATACCATGGTCAACCGAATTTCGAACCAAATGCACCAGTGGATCGGCTAGCGCTTCTACCAAGTTTTTATCTAAATCAGTTTCTTCACCTTCAAGTTCTAAAGTGATTTCTTTTTTCAGTGTCCTTGCAAGGTCACGAACAACCCGAGGAAAACGACCAAATACTTTCTTAATGGGTTGCATACGGGTTTTCATGACCGCGCCTTGCAAATCACCAGTCACCACATCTAAGTTTGCTATGGTTTTAGCCATGCTTTCATCATTAAGATTACTACTCAAACTAAGTAGACGGTTTCTCACTAATACCAATTCGCCCACCATATTCATAATTTGATCGAGACGTTTAGTGTCGACCCTTACTGTGGTCTCAGCTTGTGAAGAAGACGTAGACTTTTTATCTTCTTTCTTGTCTTCTTTCTTATCTTCCTTTTCGCCTTCTTTTTTAGCGACTATTTTAGCCGCCAAGGTTGTGGCCACTTGTTCTCTCTTAACTGGCGCGACTATTTTTTTGACCTCAGTCGGCTTTGATGGTGTAGGGTCTGTTTCTTTAACAGTAATAGGTTTTTTAGGTGTTTTTTCAGGTGCTCTATCAGCAGGACCTTTGCCTTTACCGTGTAATTGATCTAACAGTGCTTCAAACTCATCATCAGAAATATCATCTCCAGAGGAGCTGTCTAAAGCTTGGACTGAAATCTCTTGTATCTGACTACTCTCAGGTTTCTCTTCAGCCGCAAATTGACCTTTACCATGCAGTTTATCTAGTAACGCTTCGAACTCTTCATCGCTAATGTCTTG
This sequence comes from Flavobacteriales bacterium, assembly GCA_051276225.1. Classification (GTDB taxonomy): domain Bacteria; phylum Pseudomonadota; class Gammaproteobacteria; order Enterobacterales; family Alteromonadaceae; genus Paraglaciecola. Next base: position 3,963 of record JBNMPD010000124.1, on the reverse strand, counting down.
ATCATTGGGTGAAGTTTCTTCTACTGCAGCAGATTTGGTACCAACAGGTGCACCATTGCCATGCAACTCGTCTAATAAAGCTTCAAATTCATTTTCGCTAAAATCGCCTGACGCTTTGGAAGATTCATCGTTCGTAATATTATTACCTTCAGATTCAGGCTCATTTACAGATGCAATCTCGTATGCTGATTCTGGTTTGCTTAGTCTGGTGAGGGTATCTATAAGGCTCTTTTCAACAGCTACCAGTGGCACACCGGCTTTGACGAGCTCAAACATCTGCACCACTTCATCAGTGGCCTGCAATATTACATCCATCAGTTCAGGCGTAAGAGCACGTTGACCATTACGCATAACATCAAAAACGTTTTCTGCGCCATGGCATATATCAACTAATTCATCTAGTGATAAAAACCCAGCTCCCCCCTTAACAGTGTGGTAACCCCTAAAGATAGCATTGAGTAGATCCGCGTCTTGTGGGTTATTTTCTAATTGGACGAGCTGCCCTTGTAACTGCTCCAAAATCTCCCCGGCTTCAACCAGAAAGTCAGCTAGTATTTCCTCGTCAACATCAAAAGCCATATTAAAGCCTCCCTAAAATCCCAGACTCGAAAGCAAATCATCTACGTCATCTTGATTTGACGCTACATCTTCTCTGCTGTCGGCATCCAATATAGGACCTTCAGCTTTAATTATATCGGCTTCATTCTGAGATTTGTTAGGTTTTTCAACAACCCTAAAGCTATCTTTAGGTTCAACACCGCCGAACATAGTGAGCATGTAGACTAAGTTATCTTCAACTTCTTTCACCAACTCTATAACTCGCCTAATAATTTGACCTGTTAAATCTTGGTAACCTTGGGCCAGTAGTACTTCACTCAAAAGGCCTGTCAATTTAGCAGACTCATCATTTCCATCTTTAAGAAAACTATCCATTTCATTGACAAGTATATTGAATTCGCCTAATTGCAACTCTCGGCTCATCAGTTTATTCCATTGAGGCAAGATATTAACTATCCCATTATGCATATTCTCTGCAATAGGCATACAAGAGTCAACCAAATCCATAGTTTTGTTTGCTGCCTCTTCAGTTGCTTCAATAACATAATTAAGTCGTGTTTGAGCATTAGGAATGTCTTCATTAGCCATGTTGATTATGCGAGGAACTAACTGAAAATTATTCAATGAATCGTGAAGTTGACGTGTCAATTTACCTACTTCTGCAAATAGCTCAACTGAACTTTGGCCACTAGCGGATTCAAGTAGCTCATGGGCCGATTGATTATCTCCGCTTTCAATCAATGTTACTAATTTTTTTGCGTCTTCAAGAGAAATTGGCGCAGAATTTAAGGTCGTCATACAATATGTCCTCGTAATCAGGTTAGCCTTAATTTAACCCAGTCTTTCAAAGATTTTTACTAATTTCTCTTTTAATGTTGCAGCAGTAAAAGGTTTAATTACATATCCGTTAACACCAGCTTGTGCAGCAGTAATAATTTGTTCCTTTTTCGCTTCAGCAGTCACCATCAAAACAGGAATGTGTTTTAAACTAGCATCTGCGCGTATCGCTCTCAGTAAATCAATACCTTGCATGCCAGGCATATTCCAGTCAGTTACAACAAAATCAAAATTACCGTGTTTCAACATAGGTAATGCGGTGTTTCCATCGTCTGCTTCTTGTATATTTGCAAATCCAAGATCTCTAAGTAAATTCTTGATAATCCGACGCATTGTTGAAAAATCATCAACAACAAGGATCTTCATATTCTTATTCAAAACCACCTCCGGTGAGAGTTCTAACGCTCAGGCTAAAATCCAAATCATGACTATAATTATTTGTCATTTAAACGCCAATACTGCATGCGAGACTTAAGTTTCAGCATGGCTTGACTATGTATTTGACTCACTCTGGACTCACTGACATCCAACACTTCACCTATTTCTCGGAGGTTCAGTTCTTCATCGTAGTATAGAGACAACACAATTGCTTCACGCTCTGGTAATGTTGTAATAGAGTGAGCAAGTGCTTTTTGAAACGAACCTTGAAGAAAATCTTCAAAGGGCGTATCGGAGCCTTTTGTTTGTTGTGTACTGATCACATCTTCAGTAACACCTAAATCTTCTATGCCAATGATTTTTCCAGCATTCACTTCATTTAACATTTGGTGATAACTTTCAATACTGACTTGTAATTTTTCTGCAACATCTAAGTCGCGGGCATCGCGACCTGTTTCTCGTTCAACCTGATTAATGGCTTCGGTGATAGCACGACCGTTCTTATGAACAGAACGAGGCGTCCAATCCCCTTTTCGTATTTCGTCTAACATGGAACCTCTTATACGGATCCCTGCAAACGTTTCAAAACTTGCACCTTTACTGCCATCAAAATTCCGTGATGCTTCCAATAATCCTATCATACCTGCTTGAATTAAATCATCTACCAACACGCTAGCTGGCAAACGTGCAATCAGATGATGTGCAATTCGTTTAACCAAAGATGCGTGTTTTTCTACCAATTCATTTTTATCGGCAAATTGTTGGTAAGCGGCAGCTTTACTATTCACCTGAGATCACTCATAACTTTTTTGGTGACCAATTGTTCAAGGAAAAACTCCAGATGACCGCCGGGTTGATTAGGGATAGGCCATTCAATGGCTTTTTTAGCGAGCCTGCGAATAGCCATAGCTGCAGGTGAAGTAGGAAATGCTTCCACAATTGCTTTTTGTTTTCTGACAGACTTGCGAACATTTTCATCAAATGGAATGACTGCCACAAGTTCTAGTGCCACATCTAAAAATCTATCCGTTACTTTTGATAACTTAGAAAACAATTCATCACCTTCACGCATACTGCGCACCATATTGGCAACAATTTTAAAACGAAATATACCGTGTTCTTTATTTAGAATTTTTATCAATGCGTAAGCATCAGTAAGGGATGTCGGTTCGTCACAAACCACCATAATAATATCTTGAGACGCTTTAGAAAAACTCAACACCATGTCAGATATCCCAGCCGCAGTGTCAACAATTAATACATCGATTTTCGATTGTAATTCACTAAAAGCCCGAATAAGACCTGCATGCTCTGTAGCTGTAAGTTCTGTCATTGATTGACTACCAGAGCTAGCCGGCGCAATCTTGATCCCATAAGGACCTTCAACGAGCACCTCGTCTAACGTGCACTCGCCTGATAATACATGCGAAAGATTTTTTTCTACCCGTAAACCCAGAAGAACATCGACATTAGCCAAGCCTAAGTCAGCATCCAGTACCATGACTCTTTTACCTTGTTGAGCAAGGGAAATAGCAGTATTGAGGGTAACATTGGTCTTTCCTACACCACCCTTACCACCAGTCACGGCGATTACTTTTATCAATCTCGATTGATTCATTCTTCTTAAACTACTCGCCTGGTCCTCAATCATATTGCCACTGCTGCGTTATTAATGTCATTAGGGCTATTATGAATTAAACCGAATTTTTTATAAAGCTTCGCTGCACTAGTAATTAAAAATTTTGTGCTTGCAGGCTGCAGATCCTCAGGTACTCGCTGACCGTCAGCCAGATAACAAATTTGTAATTTGTTCTCAATTGCCACGCTGATCACCTCTCCTAAGCTGTAACACTCATCTAATTTTGTCAATATACACCCTTGCAAAGAAATGTGTCGATACTCATTTATAGTTTGTTGCATGACGCGATACTGACAATTAGCCTGCATGACTAAATAATGTTTGATGCTAGCACAAGTATTCTGCTTCATTGTGTCTAACTGCATAATAAGCCTAGTATCTTTTTGACTAAAACCAGCTGTATCTATCAACACTAAACGTTTATTTCTAAATTGATAAAGCAAATCTGATAACTCGTTTGAATTGTGAGCTTGTTTAACACTACAGCCAATAATTTTTCCATAGGTAGCAATTTGTTCGTATGCACCTATTCGATAATTATCTAAAGTAAT
>JBNMPD010000123.1:0-9549 GCA_051276225.1 Flavobacteriales bacterium | reverse complement strand
CAGGTTGGACATCTGGTGTCGAAGTACCGATAAGGTCGTCCTTTAAAACACGACCTTTATCACCACTGCCAGCGATCTGCGATAAATCTACTTCTAATTCTCTTGCTAACCGTCTAACAGCGGGGCTAGCTAACGCTTTAACGGTATTTTCTTTAGGGGCATTAGGTTTAATTTGACTAGATGTTGTTATATCGTTTGAAGACTTAACTTCAATACTTTTTATTTCTGAATCGATAGTTGACGACAACTCCTGCGGTGTCTCATCTTCAATAACTTGCATAGCAAACAAAGGTGAATGTACTTTAGCAATATTGCCTTCTGCATAATAAAATTTAGTCACCACACCACTGTATTTAGAGGGGATCTCTACTAATGCTTTATCAGTCATGACTTCGACTACCGGCTGGTCTTCTAGAATGTTTTGGCCTTCTGCGACCAACCACTTGACCACTTCACATTCAACAATGCCCTCGCCAATATCTGGTAAAATAAAATCTTGCATAGTTTGCTCCTTAAAATTGAGCTAAAAATAGGGCTTAAAAAATCGGTCTAAAAATAAGTACTAAATATCAATACTAAAAATTCACAGTTCGTTTTATCGCTTCGAAGGTTTTTAGATGATCTGGTATATATTCTTTTTCATGCGCCAACGGATAAGGTGTATCTAAGCCACAAACTCGGCAGATAGGTGATTCAAGGTGCAGGAAACATTTTTCTTGAATACTAGCCGCTATTTCACCAGCAAAACCTGCTGTTAACGGTGCTTCATGATTGATCAATAGTCTTCCTGTTTTCTCAACAGAATGACATACAGACTCAATATCCCAGGGTAATATGCTTTGTAAGTCAATTATTTCACAAGAGATCCCCTGCTCTTCAGCCATCGCTGCAGCTTTTTCTATCATTTCAACTTGCGCCCCCCAAGCCAATAAAGTGATATCAGTGCCTTCTTTAACTATATCTGCTTTACCAAGAGGTAACTCATAATCATCTTCAGGTACTTCACCCACTGAAGCACGATATAAACGTTTTGGCTCCATAAATAGAACAGGATTGTCATCACGAATTGACGCTAGCAACAACCCTTTTGCTTGATAAGGATTACGTGGAATAACCACTTTCATACCTGGTATATGGGCGAAAAATGCTTCAGGTGACTGAGAATGATAGAGCCCACCGGCTATTCCACCGCCGTAAGGTGTTCGAATAGTCAATGTACCGCATGAAAACTGGCCTCCAGAGCGATAACGAAACTTAGCCGTTTCATTCACTATTTGATCAAACGCCGGAAAAATATAATCGGCAAACTGGATCTCAGCAATGGGTACCGAACCTTGTGAGGCAAGACCCGTGGCGAAACCAATAATGCCTTGTTCTGTCAAAGGTGTGTTAAAACATCTGCCTTTACCAAATTTTTGTTGCAAATTGCTAGTGGCTCTAAATACCCCACCAAAGTGCCCTACATCTTCTCCAAACACCATGACTTTTTCGTCATCATTCATAGCAGTGATAAGGGCATTATTTACAGCCTGCAGCATATTCATAGTTGCCATGTTATAACCTCCCTGACGTTTTTGGATATGCTTCTGGATACATATCGATATGTGCTTTTAGCTCAGCTAATTGCGCTTTTAAGTGCCATGGAGGCGTGTCATAAACATCTTCAATAATTTGTTCTATTGCACATACTGGCACTTGTTCGGCAAGTTTAAGTGCTTGTAAAACCTCTTTTCTGGATTGTTCAATAAAAGCTAGGTTTTGTTTTTCATCTAACCAACCTTTGGATTGCATCCATGCTTTAAACCTAAGTACTGGATCTTTTAAACGCCAACGTTCTTCTTCATCTTTTGAACGATAACCTGTTGGATCGTCAGAGGTAGAGTGCGCCGCCAGTCTGTATGTCATCGCTTCTATCAAGACAGGACAATTGAGTTTAAGCGCAATTTTTCTTGCTTCTTGAGTGGCGGTGTAAACAGCAAGTACGTCATTGCCATCCACTCTAATCGTTCTAACCCCATAACCTATGCCCCTTGAGGCAATACCATCCCCAGCAAACTGTTCTTCTGAAGGGGTTGAAATAGCGTAGCCGTTATTTCGACAGAAGAAAATAGCAGGACAATTCAGTACTGCCGCCATGTTAAGCCCAGCATGAAAATCTCCTTCAGATGCCGCCCCTTCACCAAAATAACAAATGGTTACCGCTTCAAGTCCTGCCATTTTCTGTCCGTAGGCATAACCACTGGCCTGTGGTATTTGAGTACCTAATGGTGAAGAAATTGTCATAAAGTTAAGCGCTTTAGAACCATAGTGGATAGGCATTTGTCTGCCTTTATTCGGCTCATTTTGATTACTGAACATTTGATCCATAAATTCTTTGCTCGAAAAACCTCTATAAGCCAGTGCCCCTTGCTCGCGATATTGCGACATAATCATATCTTGTGGCTCTAATGCCGCAGCACTGGCTACTGTTGAGGCTTCTTCACCCGTACAGGCCAGATAAAAACTTATCCTGCCCTGGCGCTGTGCAGCTACCATTCTTTCATCTAATACCCGGATATATTGCATCGTTTCTAGGATCTTGAGGGAATCTTGCTGGGTGATTTGTGGTAACTCAGCTTGAGGGTGCAATGTGCCGTCTGTTTGTAAGACTTGCAACATGGGGATATCAATTAGGCCATTTTCAATGATATTTACCTGATGGATGAGCCCAATATTAGCTAAATGGTTTCTATCTTTCATTTACTGACCTATGGCGTTAAGCAAACGTTTAATAAGTGTTTGTTTATTGTAATTAGATTGTTAATTCTAAATGAGTATTGAAGGTAAGGCGTTGCCAATTATTGTTAATTGACGTTATGAAAAGGAATATAAATGCTAAATAAAGTCAATAAAAGTGATATTTATCCTAGCAATAAATCAAGCGTAACTTTTTATTTGTTATTTTAGCTATCACAGTTATTTGTGCTTATTTTTAGGTTAAATTAAATATGCTAAATAATGTAGTTGTCTAAATAATAATAATAAAATCCTAAGGGGAACCAATGCTGAATAAATTTAAATTAAGTGTATTAATGCTGGCACTGTCAGCTTCGTCTGTTGCTTGTAATAATGAGTCTAACTCTGAACTAATCGAACCGGAGCTTACGAGTGAAGATGCAGCAATTTTTGTATTAGAAGCACAACAAGAGTTACAAAATTTACAACTACGATCTGCACAAGCATCTTGGGTTTATCAAACTTATATCAATACAGATACCGCTGCATTATCTGCCTATATGTCAGAAAAACACAGTAGTTTGTCGACTAAATTAGCTAAGCAAGCTGCAAATTTTAATGCGCTAGACGTGGCTGAAGATACTCGAAGAAAACTAGATTTAATGCGCTATAGCCTAGTACTCCCAACTCCAGCAGATCCTCTGAAATCAGCACGTTTATCACAAATCAGTTCTGATTTAGAAGGCATGTATGGAAGTGGTGAGTACTGTCGCACTGAGAGTGATTGTATGGGTTTGACAGATATGTCCAATATTATGGCCACTAGCCGGGATGAAAGCTTATTACTGGAAATGTGGCAGGGTTGGCGTACTGTTTCACCACCTATGAAAGCACTGTATGAAGAACAAGTATCATTAGCTAATGAAGGTGCCAAAGAATTAGGTTTTACTGATATCAGTGAATTATGGCGTGCAAGTTATGATATGCCTGCGAATGACTTTGGGGCAGAATTAGACCGTTTGTGGGAACAAGTTAAACCCTTCTATGACGCACTTCATTGTCATGTTAGAGCTGAATTGGGTAATGAATATGGAACTGACAAAGTTCCGCAAGATCAGCCTATCCCAGCACATTTATTGGGTAACATGTGGGCACAATCTTGGGGAAATATTTATGAAATAGTAAAACCACAACAAGAGCTAGATGTGATTGATGTAACTCGTGCTTTGGCGACACATAACTATGACGAAATTAAAATGGTAAGGCAGGCAGAATCATTTTTCTCATCATTAGGTTTTGCCCCATTGCCTGATACGTTTTGGGAACGTTCGCAGTTTACTAAGCCCGCTGACAGAGACGTGGTATGTCATGCCTCAGCTTGGAACTTGGATGACAAAGACGATTTACGGATCAAAATGTGCATTCAAAAAACAGGCGAAGAGTTTGCGGTTATTCACCATGAATTAGGGCATAACTATTATCAACGTGCATACAAAAATTTACCTTTGCTTTATAGGGACTCAGCAAATGACGGCTTTCATGAAGCCATAGGTGACACCATTGCTTTATCAATCACACCGAAATATTTAAAAGAAATTGGTCTAGTGAATGATATACCTGATGCCTCGAACGATATAGGCATGCTGCTCAAACTAGCGCTTGATAAGATTGCCTTTGTTCCTTTTGGATTAATGGTTGATCAGTGGCGCTGGAAAGTATTCTCGGGTGAAGTTAAACCCGCCGATTACAATAAAATGTGGTGGGAACTGCGTGAAAAATACCAAGGAGTGATGGCTCCAGTCGAACGTTCAATAGATGCATTTGATCCCGGCGCTAAATATCATGTGCCTGCAAATACACCTTATACACGTTATTTCTTAGCGCATATATTGCAGTTTCAATTTCATAAAACATTATGTGATATTTCAGGCAATACTGACCCAATTCACCGCTGTTCTATTTATGGTAGTCAAAAGGCTGGAGAGGCGCTAAATAACATGTTGGAAATGGGCAAAAGTAAAACATGGCAGGAAGCCCTAGCCACGTTAACAGGTAAAGACGAGATGGATGCGAGTGCCATACTTGATTATTTTGCGCCATTAAAAAAATGGCTTGATGAACAAAACCATGGAAGAACTTGCGGCTTCTAAGTCAACGCAATACACAAATGTAAAGACTGACAGCATTCACTAATAATATTGAGTGCTGTCAGTTAATAAAGTCAAAACTCGTTTATAACACGTATGTAATAAAAACCACCATTGATACCCACAGTGGAAGTGGCAGGGTATAACGCACCAGCTTCCCCACTAAATGGATTACTATCGGGGCGGTTATCAAATAAGTTTTTTGCCCCTACTGATAATTTGAAGTTAGCATTAAACTGGTAACTTATGTCTGCATCTATTGTTACTTCTGATCCCGCGTAAATATCTAAACCTGCAGCTGCATTTAAGTGGTCTTCGTAAAAACCTGCATAATAATTAAGGCGTATATTGCTGCTTAAATCATTAAACGCTTGGATCATAGAAAAACTCGCACGGTGAGCAGGCAGATTATCTTCGATCATCTGGATACGCTGTGGAGTAAGGTTTGAATCAAAATATATGGAACCATCAATACGCGTTCTTACATATAAGCTGGTCCTGTCTACCTCGGTATCGGTCCAGTTATAAGTAAACATAAAACGGCTTGGAGTATTAAATACATAGTTTTCGTAATTCACCACCAAGTCTATACCTTGGGTAGTTGTGTCGAAGTCATTGGTAAAATATTTTGCACTACCATAACCGGCTGCTTCTGTGTTCCCAGCGTTCACTAAAACTTGAATATCATCTTGACTTAAAGATAGGGCGGATGTGGTGCTTATTCGATCATGGAGTTTTATATTGAAGTAATCAAAAGTAAAATAAAATCGTTCAGCTATTTCGCCCACGATGCCAAAACTTGTATTCTGTGATTCTTCAGGCCTAAGAGGTGTGGCCCCTAGTTGTATAGAAATAGCATTGGTGGGTGGTAATGTCGCTTGATCTTCCAAACCATCAGGTGAAAAAGCGGTTGTCACATTAACAACATTGCTTTGCCCAACTGTAGGTGCTTTAAACCCAGTACTCATTGAACCACGGAATGTCAGCGACTTATTTAAAATCATCCGCGCTGACACTTTACCGTCAAATGCAGAGCCAAAATCGGTAAAACTTTCGTAACGAGTAGCAAAACCAAATAAAAATGCATCGCTCATATGCATTTCAAAATCTGAGTATACTGCCCAATTCCCTCTACTCCATTTACCTGCTGATTGAGGGTTATAACCAGTAAATCCATTTGAACCAATACCAAAACCTTGGGATAGGCCTGTATTAGGATCAAATGCTAAATGTCCTACTGTATAAGAAGCTATGTCACCCATTTTTTGCCTATAACTTTCTCCTCTCCATTCAAGTCCAGTGGCAAAATTAATCTGATATTTATCATCTATTTTGAACTGTTTAAATAAGTCCAAATTAATATTTTTTTCTAATTGACTGGCTAGTCCTGGATTAAAAGAAAAAGGCGTGTCTGGGCCCAAAGAAGGATTAACCGTTCGACTTATTTGGTAGTTAATTTCAGAATATCCTACACCCAGGCTCAGATCGTATTCCCACTCTGACGGTGTTTGTCCTTTGACCCCTGATACCCATGATACATCACTAATTGTACCTCCAAATTGTGGAGTAAATCCGCCAGGTAATATTTCATTAAACGAGAAACAGTTCTTTCCTAATGCGGTTGAATTATCAGCTATAAGCAGAAAATTGCTGTCGTCCAACACATTGTTATCGTTGATTAACACTTGCGGGCAACTAGTACCTTTGTCAACTCCGTCTAGATCGGCAACTAATAATGTAGGTAGTCCATTTTCATCAGGTCTACCTTCAAATACACCATCTCGAGTCTGAGGATTTCGAAAATAAAACCCACCTTGAATTTTTCTCTGAGCTAAATTACTGAAGGAATATAGTTCGGTTACAGTATCAAGCTGATAACCAGAATTGATTAAAAATTTAACATCATAATTTATTTTAGGACTACCCCACACTTGGGCTGGATTATTAACCGCACTATTTCCAGCGACGATTAACGCTGCCGCATCTTTCCTTTGTATACTTCTATCAGTTGCACTTTGTTGCTTATATTCTGTGCTGATGTTGACAAATCCTTTATCTTTGAGGGCAAAGCCAAGGTTTCCCCGAATTTGTACTAAATCTCCATCGCCCTGAACATATCGACCTGCCCTAACTTCAAAAAGACCGCCATCATCATTATCATTAAGCACAAAATTAATCACCCCTGCTATCGCATCAGAGCCATATTGTGCAGCAGCGCCATCACGCAGGACTTCTATTTGTTGTAAAGACGAAGCAGGAATATTTGATATATCAACGCCCTGAGCACCATCTGATAAACCGCCTCCTAAAAATGTAATGGCAGAAGACCGATGTCGTCTTTTACCATTGACTAAAATCAAAGTGTGATCTGATGCCATGCCTCTCAAATTAGCAGGACGTACCAAACTTGAGGCGTCGTTTATAGGTTGGTCGTTGACATTGAAAGAAGGAACTAAGGTAGAGAGCATAGATGTTATATCGGTGGCGCCCTGTTGAGTAAATTCAGCGACGCCGATTATATCCAGAGGCACGGGAGAATCTATGATTGAGCGCGGAGAAGAGCGTGTGCCAACGACAGCAATTTTTTCCATTTCATTGGAGTGGAATACGTTAAGCGTATTGTCAGTACTTTCTGAAATCCCCTGTTTAATGGGAGCATTTTGAATAATCGCTTTTACACTTAATCCTTTATCATCCTTTATGGGGTAGAGACCTGTTCCTTCTAACAGTTTTACTAAGCCTAATTCAATACTGTAATAGCCGACTAAATCGTTAGCGAGTTCCTTTTCTGCAAGTTCGATAGGGAATAAAAGTGTAGTGTTGGCTTGATGGGCAAATAAAATCAGCGCTTTATCAGCCTCAAGGGCAGGGATATTGAATTGATATTTAATATCAGCAAACGACTGAAATGAAATAAATATTATGAAGACAAAAAAGACGCGCATAAAAATAATGTAGAATAAACAATCATATATTTGGATTCTATCACGATGATTTATTTTAAAATACGCTCAAAGTAAAGCAAACACGACGAGTTGAATTTTTTATCCCAAATTTATATGCCTGACGATAATACTATGGTTTGAGCGTCGAGCTTTTTGTAAACAATATTAAAATTATTTTCAAGAGCAAATAACAAACCTTGAATATCTCCAGCTTTAAAATACCCCGCTACCCGTCTTTTTTTCACCTGTTCATCTGCTAACGTAAAACTAATGGATGTATAGCGACTTATTTCGTGTAAAGCCTCTGCCAAAGGTTCACCATGAAAAACCAACATACCTTGTTGCCAAGCTAAATCATTCTGTACCTCTTCATTGGATAGATTAAGCTGTTGAATTGATTGCTGGTTAATTACCACCTTTTGTCCTGCAATCATCAGTTCTCCATCACCATCAAGTGGATGTAAAGTATCGGGTGCTATTGCAATTGGATTGCTCTGTTGTTTATTTTTGACTAATACTTTGCCGTTGGTTACCAATAACTCTAATTGATGAGCGCTGGTTATTTGTACGTTAAATCCGGTTCCTATTGCGGTTACTGTATTATCACCTGCTATGACAACAAATGGTCGCTGTTCATCGTGAGCAACCTCAAAGTGTGCTTCACCACGAAGTAGTTTTACATATCTGCGAGTACCAGAAAAATCAATAGACACCACACTGTCAGTATTTAAATGGACTTCTGAGCCGTCTGCTAATGATAGGACTCGATTTTCACCAATAGAGGTTCTCGTTTCAAAGACCAACAACGATGGATCGGTTGTCGAATATATAAGTCGTTTGTTAACGAGTAAACCCAAACAACTTATCACTATAAACGCAAAACTTGCAGCAATAGCCATTCTTGTTTTATAAGAAAAAACACTTCTATGAGCAACATGTTTATCCTTTAAAGGAGATAAACCACTTAATTCGTGCAATACACTTAAGTCATCCCACGTTTGAGCAATATCAAAAAGGCATTTTTGATGTGTTTTGCTAGTATTTATCCAATTAGAAAAATCTTGCTCTTCACCCACCCTTAGCCCTCGGTCAAATCGACTTATCCACTCGCAGGCCTGTTGCTTAATATCATGCTTACTGCTAAATGTTTGAATATTGCTCATCTGCTTTCATTATCCTTATGCAGGCTTGAAATTTGGTTACTTTTATTATCTATATTGGTTAATTGCTGTAAATAGATTGAACATTGAAACAGCCCTTTAGCCACATGTTTTTCAACTGTACTCTCGCTTAAACCAATATGATCAGCGATATCTTTTTGACTCAATCCATATACCTTTTTTAATAAAAACACCCTTTTAACTTCAACTGAAAGTGTGTCTGTTGCACGGCAGAAATGTAAAAAACGTTCCTTGCTGGCAATCTGACTTTCCAAACTTTTGCTAGTTAAATCACTTGGCAAGATTTGCATATCATCTAGTGATTGGTTTTTTCGTACACTCGCTTTGGAAATATGATTAAGTGCCAAGTTTCTAGCTGTTTTTAACATGTAAGTACGTTCGTAAGTGATCTCTTGCTTTAACTCAGCTTCATAACTTTTAACAAAGGTTTCTTGCACCAGATCTTCAATATCATCAGAATGTACAATACTGCCTATCACTTTAATAAGTTGAAAACGACATTTTAAGTATGTCTGTTCTAATGTTGACTTTTTTATCATCTTATCTGTATGTGCTCTGTTA
>JBNMPD010000122.1:0-9592 GCA_051276225.1 Flavobacteriales bacterium | reverse complement strand
CATTTCTATTGAGAGCCTGAACATATTTCAGAAATAAACCATTTTTGAAGCGACTTCGACAACCAGATGAATTTGAATAATCAAAGACATAATGCTTCATGTTGTTACCTAGCAAGAAAGGGCAGTAGCGTTGTGAAATCTTGATAGAACCCATATGTGTATATGCTAATTTTTAGCCATGTGTTATTGAGCAATTTAGGGCGTAGTTACAATTTGGTATAATCTAAGGCCCAATTTATATAAAGCTCTGTGCCAGTTCTTAATGCTTTTTCGTCAGCATAGAAAAACGGTGAATGGTTGCTTGGGGCACTTTTGGCATCCTTACCTTCAGGTGTTATACCTAAAAATACAAATAATCCAGGCACTTCAAGTGCGAAGAATGAAAAGTCCTCTGCGCCTGTTACTAAGTCGTTTACATGCACTTTGTCTTTACCTGCCACACGTTCAATGCTGGGCAGCATTTTTTGTGTGAGCTCTATATCGTTAATAGTGACTGGGTAGCCTTCGTCAATGTGCACATGTGCCTCTGCGCCGGTAGCTTTGGCGGTCATTTCGGCAGTAGTTTTTAAATTTTCAAATATCTGGGCTCGGTTACCCATATCAAAATTGCGAATGGTACCTTCTAGGTAAACTTCATCAGGGATAATGTTGTTGCGCACACCACCCTCAATAATACCAAAACTGATCACTGCGGGTGCTTTGGTGATATTGACCTGACGACTCACAATGGTTTGTGTACTACCAATAATCTGTCCCGCAGCAACGATAGGGTCAACACCACCCCAGGGACGAGAGCCATGAGTTTGACGGCCCTTTACTGTGATTTCAAAACGATCTGATGAGGCCATAAGCGGCCCTTCGCGATAACCAATATGGCCGGTATTACCGGCAGACCAAACGTGGATACCAAATACTACATCTGGCTTGTGCTGGGTAAACAAACCTTCTTTTAGCATCAGTTCTGCACCGCCTTCCTCTCCTTTTGGAGCACCTTCTTCAGCAGGCTGGAATATAAAAACGATAGTGCCAGCGATGTCATTTTTCATAGCCGTGAGTTTTTCAGCCGCGCCCATTAACATCGCCATGTGCAAGTCATGACCGCAAGCATGCATCACGCCCACCTCTTTGCCTCTATATTCTGATTTCGCAGTGGATTTGAATGGCAGGTCAGTTTGTTCTATTACAGGTAGTGCATCCATATCAGCGCGCAGAGCAATCGTAGGCCCTGGTTTTCCGCCGGTTAATACACCCACAACACCCGTATGTGCAATACCAGTTTGCACCTCTAAACCTAATTCATTTAAATGTTCAGCTATGACTTTAGCGGTGCGAAATTCACGATTGCTTAGCTCTGGATGTTGGTGTAAATCACGGCGCCATTCTATGACTTTTTGCTCTAGTTGCTCTGAAATTACGACAGGTTGTTGCGGCTGTGCGCTACTAAAAGTAGCAACGCCAATTAGAATAACTAAACTTACGGAAAAACACTTCATGCAAAACTCCTAAATGCTAAATGAGACAAACGTATATGTTATGGAATGTATTGAGAGTGGGTAACAACCTTTGAATTTGCGACTCAAGCTAAACCTTTATGTAATTGGATCTATTGCATTAGAGTAAAGGCTACCTCCGTCCTATTCAATAAAATTTTGATGATGAAATTAGAATGAATAGTCACCCACAAATTAATGGCAAAAATCTTTATGGATAGGAACGTATTACTTTTTAATATCTACATTTTTCTATATTTTAAATGAAAACGGATTGGCTAGTGAAGGAAACGACACCACTACCACTACTATTCTTGGCGTATTGATACTGTATTAGGGAGTGTCCATCTCATCACCCAAAATAACTAATCAAAAATTTTGGTTACTAGAATACGGTTTAGCAGGACATCCACGATGACTAATCAAGGAATTTAGTTGTTCTGATCAACGGCTATCATAAATGTCTTATTGATTTTCATAACGTTTTTGCTGTGATTTTGACCATCAACTGGGTATAACCTTTCACAAAATTTGATTGTACGTATTTTGGGTCGTCAACAACTTCTATATTATCAAACCGTTTTAATATCTCTTCCCAAAGTATGCGTAATTGCATTTCCGCTAACCGGTTACCCATACAGCGATGAATACCAAAACCAAATGAAAGATGTTTTCGAGCATTTTTACGGTCAATAATAAATTGGTTAGGTTGTTCAATTTCTCGTTCATCGCGATTACCTGACACATACCACATCACCACTTTATCGCCTTTCTTAATGGTTTTACCGTTTAATTCAACATCTTGCTTGGCGACCCTGCGCATATAAGCCAGAGGGGTTTGCCAACGAATAATTTCTGATACCATATTGGGGATCAAACTTGGATTTCTTTTGAGCTTAACAAACTCATCAGGAAACAGATTAAGTGCATGCACCCCTCCGGTCATTGAGTTACGAGTCGTGTCGTTGCCCCCCACTAATAACAGTGTAATATTACCTAAAAATTCCATGGGTCTATCTATCAAGTCTTGGGTATTTTCATTGCTCAATAGAAGGCTAATGAGATCAAAACCCAGCGCTTCACCTGCTGCTTTTTTCGCAGCTTTGACCCGCCAAAGCTGCGAAAATTGTTTCGCCACTTCGGCTGCGACAGTAAATGCCTCATTCATTGAGCCGGTTCCACCAGTGGATTCAGGGCTGCTTGCAGCAACATCTGACCAATAAGCCAGTTGATGTCGTTTCTCGTAAGGAAAATCGAATAATGTTGCGAGCATTCTGCAGGTTAATTCAATCGATGCTTTTTCTACCCAATCAAAGGGCTCCTCAAGAGGCAGGCTGTCTAGTACATTCGCTGCACGACTGCGAATAAGGCCTTCCATTTCTTTTAAGTTTTTAGGTGCTACAACACTTTGTACTGCTTGCCTTTGTAAATCGTGTTTAGGCGGGTCCATCGCAATAAAGGTTTCTATAGCGAGCCCTTCAGGCTGACCACCAATAGAAATGATTGGTTCTGCTGAGAATAATTCATGATGCTTGTCGACAAACATAATGTCTTCATATCGCGTGACCGACCAGAAAGGTCCAAAAGCACTTCTCTTCTGGAAATGCACTGGGCATTCATCACGAAGCCGCTTAAAGTAAGACTGCCAACGATTTTGCCTGAATAAAAAAGGATTACTCACATCTATATCTTCTATCGCCAGTGTTGAAACATCAGGAATCGGCGTTTCAATAAAACAAGGTTCTAGTGATGTATTCAAGATAGCTCTTTTTGTTTTTTG
Organism: Flavobacteriales bacterium; assembly: GCA_051276225.1. Classification (GTDB taxonomy): domain Bacteria; phylum Pseudomonadota; class Gammaproteobacteria; order Enterobacterales; family Alteromonadaceae; genus Paraglaciecola. The sequence continues at coordinate 6,322 of JBNMPD010000122.1, read as the reverse complement.
ATATAGATGGGCACCTTTAATTTGTAAATGTATAGGGATCATTAAAGCGCTTTTTTCAATAACAGCAGAGATAAATTTCATGTTATTTCTCAATGTTTATTTGCTCTGTTAAAGCATACAGGTGGCTAATTATTCATAACGCGAATTGACCAAGTTCTACATTTGAAACTCTGGCAAACGTACAACCATTCCATTCATTTGTGCAGATGCTGATATTTGGCAAGAAAGACGAGATGTTGCTTCTTTTTCAGGCGTTAAGTCCAGCATCTGATCTTCATCATCATTGGCACTGCCGGTGATATCTATCCATTTATTATCAACTATTATATGGCACGTTCCGCAAGCACAAGCACCCCCACAATCCGCATCGATACCTGGCACACTATTATCCAAGGCTATCTGCATCAGTGATTTTCCTGTTTCAATGTCAACGTTATGGCGCGTTCCGTTATGTTCTATAAATGTAATCGTTCCCATAAGTTCCTCTGGTAAATCACTTTTTTTAGTCGTTGAAGTAAGTGATGTTGGATTGACAGGGTGTTTATTCGAAATATATTAAAACCAGATTACGACTTTTCCGTAGGGCTTAGGAGGTCATATGTTGACATTTACGGGTCATTAAAAGACATTAACAGCTATGTGTTATGAAAAAGTTATTTGGTATCAATATTAGGGGAACTTATTTGTGATGAATCACAGCTGTGCTGCGCGAGACGTTTCTTCAAATATGGCTTGCATACCTTCTAACTATTCACGTCTGATTGCTCGCGTTTTAGCATTGCAGATCCGCGATTTACCTAAGTTATTAGCCTCAACTCAGCTTAGTGTTAAACAGTTTATGCAAGAAGACACATTGCTGACTTCTCAACAACAAATTCAGATACTGAATAACAGCTTGAAACTTTCTAAAGATGAAGCATTTGGCCTGCGCTTAGGGAGTCAGCTTAATCCATCGACCCATGGTTCGATGGGTTTTTTAGTCAATAGCAGCCCTGATTTGTTAACCGCATTAAAAGCGTTTCAAACATACATGCCAACCCGTATGAGCTTCACTCGGCTTGAGCTGATGACTGATTCACAATGGCTGGAATGTTATTATTATATAGATCTAGATGTCAGCGCAGATGTTCGTCGTTGTTTGGCAGAAGCTTCTGCAATGATTTTGTTTGAATTCGCTGAATTTATCGTTGGTCGGCCATTAAATGAGGCAATAACAAGTTTCTCTTATTCTGAACCTCATTACAGTCAACGTTACTCAGACTTTATACCCGGCCAGTTTGAATTTTCAGCACCTCACATTATGGTTAAAATACCCCTATCTTTGTGTCAGGTATCGAATGCATCTGCTAACCGTGAAAGCTATTTGTTGGCATTAAAGCAATGCGAAAGAATGTTAGCACAACTGCTATTAAATAAGCATACCAACAAATATCAAGTTCAAAAAATGATGTTATCTAACCCTTCTGGTATCTTAAGTGAGGAAGACGCGGCCGCTGCAATGTTTATTAGTAAACGCACTTTGGCTCGCAGGCTTCAGCAAGAAGGCACCGCGTTTCGCAAAATTCGAGATGCTATATTATCGCAACAAGCGGTCGCTTATTTAAGTGACAGTCATATATCAGTTGAAGCGATTGCTGCTCTGCTGAACTACCATGACAGTGCAAATTTCCGTCGCGCATTTAAGCGTTGGTTTCAGCTGTCACCGGATCAATATAGACAGCATCTAAGAGCTAAGTGACAGTTGCCTATATTGTGATGTGTTTTGGGCAAATATTATTATTTAGATTAATAAGTAAATAGTGGGTTTATCTTGTAATTAAAGTTATTTTACTTACTCATAATTTATCTATTTAATAGTAAAATTATTGTCTAATCGATGCACACGTTTAGTTTGCGGTAGGTCAAACTTATCAATTGGTTTCACAGGAACAGGGGTTTTCGGTAAAGATCATTGAGCCAACTAAGCGCCGCACTCATGCTTTTAATACATCACTTCTTTATAATATAGGCGTTATCGTGACAGAATTTAAACCGAACCCCAGCAAACCTTTAGATCTATTATTAGCATGTCCAGTCTATAAAAAATCTCCACTGTTGTGCTTAAAATCTATTGCTAATATAGATATTTTTATAAAGGACGAAAGCGATCGAATGGGTTTAGGTTCGTTTAAGGCTTTAGGTGGTGTTTACGCAGTTGCCACGTTGTTAGCTGAAAAATGGTTCGAAGCAACAGGTGATAAATTAAACCCAGAACAATTGATGAGTGACCAATTCAAAGCATTTTCTAGTTCAACAACCTTTATTTGTGCTAGCGCAGGTAATCATGGTCTTGCGGTGGCCAGTGGCGCAAAAATCTTTGGAGCAAAAGCAAAAATACATTTGTCAGAGAAAGTCCCTAACGAATTTGAGCAACGTTTACAGCAAAAGTCCGCCGTCGTTATTCGCTCAGGAAAAGGATATGAGGACAGTGTTGCAGCGGCGATGCAAGATGCTGCCAACGGCAATGGAATGTTACTTGCCGATGGTTCGTGGTCAGGCTACACCTACCCACCTTTTTTAGTGATGGAAGGATACACTGTTATTGCGCACGAATTATACGAACAGTTTATGCAAGCAAAAAAATGGCCGTCGCATGTTTTTGTGCAAGCTGGCGTGGGCGGCCTTGCTGCTGCAATGGCATATATGATCCGCAAATACTGGCCGCAACAGCCAGAAATCATTGTTGTCGAATCCGAATTGGCACCTTGTTTACAAGTTAGTCACCAACATCAAAAATTGATTACGGTAGCTGGAGACGACTCCATTATGGGCAGATTGGATTGCAAAGCTCCCTCACTTATTGCATTTCATGCGCTACAAAAAGCACAGGTACGTTATGTCACCGTTAGCGATAAAGAGTCAATTGCGGCTACGAATATTCTGCAAGACAATAATGTTGGCACTACGCCATCTGGCGCTGCGGGCTTAGCGGGATTATTAAAAATGCTCAAAACGGAAAAAATGAAAAAGCTACGCTCAGGTAATGATTTTCATCCGTTAATTATTGTCACTGAAAACAAGTTATAAAAAACCAATAGGGGCTACATGCTTCCTGATTTTTTGCGGATATTAGGGAAACATGCAAACCTAATACTGGGCAAGCATGTAACCTTTATACACAGCCCCGTGAAGACATTTGTTATTCCGAGGTACTCATTTTACTTTTCTAAATAAGTTTAAAATAGCTCAACATTATTGAGACAAACGATAAATGAGTAGTGCCGCTTTATGCATGTTTTTTGCGAAACTCGACATGTCAGCCACTTCATTTTTAGTATGCCCACCACTGCCCATTAAGCCCAAACCATCGAGTGACATATCAACATGAGAAGCGGCAAAAGAGATGTCGGCTGCTCCTGCGTTACGTGGATTTACCGCTGTAATTTTACCGTAGCTTAAATCCTCACTCACTTGACTATATAATGCCAGTAAATTTAAATTCGCAAGGGTTTGCGCCATGGGTGGATAACCGGGCTGAAACGCTAAAACGGCTGAAGTATGACGTAAGTTTTGCGATACAATATTTTGCATGATCACTTTAGCTCGTTCCAGTTGTTCCGGACTCACTGCACGTATCCCACCTCTTACCAGGGTATCTTTTGAAATGACATTGTTTTTACCAAATGCGCTGTAGTTTGATTTATCACCTTGCTGGATGACTCTAGTCCCACCGGCTATCAAACCTGGATTAAAGGTCAGTAATTTTTCATGTTGAAGCTGAACACGAAATTCATTAAGAATACGTGCCGTCTCAAAAATCGCACCGTCACCGTTTTCATCAGTAAAAATTTGTGATGAATGGGCAGGTTTACCTTTTACCGTCAGTGCCCAGCTAACTGAACCTCGACGCGACGTCACTGCGGTGGCAATATTACTGTCCCCATCTTCAAAGCCTAAAGCGATATCAGCCCAAATTGCAGCATCGATGATGGATTTTTTTGACAGCGACAAAGGTTTACCGCTTGATTCTTCATCACCTGTCATGACCACCTTAATGTTCAATTGTTGCAACACACCTTGCTTTTGCAGTGCTTGTAACGCCGCTAACATGATCACATTACCGCCTTTCATATCAGTAATTCCTGGCCCAGCTATACGATCGTTAGCAAGCGCAGTGACCGTTTGAAAATCATCATCTTTGGCAAATACGGTATCCAAATGTCCTATCAATAATATTTTTGCTGCATCTGGATGACTGGTTGATTCATATGTGGCAATTAAATGTCCAGCTCTGCCAAATTCACTGCCATCAAGCCACTGGGTAGTGAAGCCCAGAGCATCGTACTTTTGCTTCAATAACATCCCAACCTGTTCAACACCGGCAAAATTCATTGTGCCGCTATTAATGTTGACCAGCTGTTTAAGTAAAACTGTTGACTCGTCAAGTTGATCATCAAGATGTTGGACTATTTCTCGTTCAACTAGTCGTTCAACTTGTGGTTCAACATCCTGATTAGCAGAAACGAACGCAGAGCATAGACTACATAAAATCAGTAGTAGACAGGGTTTATTCAACATTTTAGAACGTTCTCGGTAAGTAATGATTTAGAAATAAATATTACGCTAGCTAACACCAATATGCATCTCAATGTAATGACTGAATTTGGATTATGTTGCCATCATTCATTCAATTAATAGTTAAGATGTCTGTGATGCTATGCGGATTAAACTCTCAGCTCAGAAAAATGCAGCTTACCAAACTCAAACTCAAACTGAAATGAATCAAAATTAAGCGTAATCGATAGGTTTAGAACAAGGTTAACGTTCATTGTTTGTTAGACTTCTGCATCTAATACATCTGCTTTACAATCAACGCCCTTAATTAAATACTGTTTTATTTATCTGGAAATAATATGAGTTTGTCATACGAAAAAAGTAATAAAATCGTCACTGCTAATGGTATAAAATTTCACTATGCCCTCGACGGTGAAGCGTCCAAACCGGTGTTGGCTCTGGTCAATATGGCTAGTATTAATTTAACCGCTTGGGAACCCGTATTAACGTCTCTGTTGAGGTCATACCGCATTTTACGTTTTGATATTCGCGGAACAGGTAAAAGTGCTTGGGATAAAGATGATAAGTTTACTTTTTCTCAGTATGCAGACGATTTAGCCGCCATTATGGATGTTCTGCAGCTTCCCAAAGCCTTTGTTCTGGGTGTTGCTTATGGGGCAAGAACTGCAGCCCAGTTTGCATTACGTCATGAAGATAAATTGACTGCTTTAGGTTTATTTGATGTGGCGTTGACGCCACCGGTCGAGCAGTCACAACAAAAGGTCTTAGCAGCACAAGCCAGACAATTATTAGATGAAGTAGGGGAGTCTATGATAGTGGCTAAAAAATCATGGCGATTTTACGAAAATAGAGATGCCGCGTTAAAAGCGCATACGGCCCATCAACATGAACCTGATAGTTCTGAAATGTTGGGCAATCTTAAGATCCCAGTGCTGGTTGCATGTGGTCGACAAGATATGAACTTGCATGCAGCACAGCGCATCGCAAACGCTATCCCTAATGGTAAGTTTAAACTTATGGAGATGACAGGTCACGGTTCACCTTTTTATCGGCCTGAGCTTTTTGCCAGCATTGTGAATAATTTTAAGAGCGAGTTAAAACTTTAATTTTACTGACTAATCGAATGTTTTGTCTTTAGTGAACCAATTGTTCCAAGTGATAGATGATAAATAATTATTTGATATAAGTCTGATGATGTATAAGTGTATCTATTTTATAGCTTACTTTTGCTCGTTAAAGATAAATTTTGTGATTTGAAAATTTTACGATTTAACTTGAGGTCTGTTAAATACTTTACTTACAACACAATTCCTGCCTTTAGCCTTACCTTCATAAAGTGCCGCATCAGCATCTCTGATTAGTGTTTCACCTTCGTCTATTATATGACCATGAGCACTTACTATGCCTAAGGTTAAAGTTACAGGTTGGGCATTTTGTGGTCCGTAAGGAATATTCTGATCTAGAATTTTTTCTCGTATGTTTTCTGCAACATTCCGCGCACCATCAATGTCAGTGTCGGGTAATATTAGTACAAACTCTTCACCGCCAAATCGTCCCACAACATCCGATGGCCGTTCACAACAATTATCGATTAGCTCGGCTATGTCTCTCAGGCAGTTATCTCCCGCTTGATGACCATTGTTATCATTATATAACTTAAAAAAATCCACATCAGCCATGATAAACGACAGCCAAGTGTCTGAACGTTTCGCTCTACCTACCTCTAGTAAAAGTCTTGTTTCAATACCACGGCGGTTTAATATGCCAG
>JBNMPD010000121.1:0-9618 GCA_051276225.1 Flavobacteriales bacterium | reverse complement strand
CTGAAACGCAATTCACAAACTTTTCGAGAACAACCTTTAAGTCTGTAGTGCTTAGATAAGTGATCAGTTGGGTGTATCGATCACTGTTGAAAATTTTCTGTTGGGAGTCTATCAACATGAGGGCAATGGCTGAATTGAGCAGCTTTTGTAATTCAAACTTTAGATAATCTTCATCAGTTTCAGGGATTACTACGTTAGCAGCATACTGTGCTGATATTTTTTTGTAGACATCAAATAGCTTTTTTCTTTCTTGACCTTTCTCGACTAATTTGGCGTGTAGTATTGTTATATCTGAGGTGCTGTTAGCGGCTAATGCGTAGGTAGAAAGCTTAATTTGTTTAAAATAGTCTGCTGATATTTCCTTTAATCCAGAATACTTTGCCCAGCCCGCTCTGAAACAGTAAACAATACCTTGGGTTTTGATGATGTCTTTGGCTTTTTCGGTACTATTATCGCAATGGCTTAATAGACCTAGATTAATCATTCCCAGAACTATTTCACAGGCTTTTTTAATGTGATCCGCATAAACAACAGATAAATTGTCAGATGCAATCCGCAGTGACATATCTGATAATTGTTGTTTGGTTTTATGCAAAAACTCTTCAGAAAAATAACCGTCAGCTAGACCATCTTTTAATACTAAAAGAACAAAGGGCTTGTTCCTCAACTCTGCTATTTTCATGATGCTATCCTTATCATCCTAAAGTGGGGCAAACATATCGTCTGTATCCATTTCCACTGCCGTCACTCTTTGCTTATTAGCATTGTTTTTTAAGGCTGTTTCCATATTGTGCAATGTGCCATTTGTGCTAATGGTCATCACTTCGTTATATGCCTCTTCATCAAGGCTTTTTATTTTTAGAAGTAATTCTTCAATACTGCCAGATACTTGCTCTTCTTCATATTCGAGTTCAGAAAAGTCATGACCTATAAAAGGAAATGATAAATATAACAAGCCAAAATCGTCTTGGACAATAGTCTTAAGTATTTCACGTTGTTTTTCATCATCTTCATGGGAAAGAAATATTTGTGCGAGTAGACTATGAGCCTCAGTTTGTGCACAAAACACCGACTCTTCATCCATATTTTGCCAATATGAAGGTTCAACATTTAATAATTTTTTAATGGAATCTGCATCCATTAACCAAGTAGCGATAGAAGGTATAGTGGCATCATGCTCTCGTACAATTTTAGCCACTGTTAAAATATCCATTTCAGAAAATACCGCTAACATAGCGCTATCACCTTGCTCTGAAGCAATTTTTTCTAGTGAATTACCCGCACGTCTGCCGCTGTGTTGGGCTTGTTCCGTAATGTCGGAGGCGAGAATCAGTGCTTTACTAGTCAATGGGTATTCCTCAAAAATAGTTTAATATTATTCATCGTAGCCGTAAGTTTCATAAGGACCTGTTGAGTCGTCGTTAGATTCAACTTCCTCAGGTAAAGGCGGCAAAGGGGTTGCATCATAAGAATTATAAAAATGAATGATCAACACCGCCGTTTTTAACTCATGCTCTGAGTGGTCCATTAACTGTGTAATTGTTGCTCTGGCATCTGCGTGAACAGCAACAAAGGGTTTAATGTCAGACCATACTGGCTGCTGAGAAACATCTAGCATGGCTAGATTTTTTGAATCAATTCTTACGCTGCGAGTAATGGCCATCGCCAATTGGTCGACTAGTCCATTAAAAGTTGAACTATTTAAGGCTAATTGAGCTGACAAAACCTTAAGATAATTAGCTAATAAATCGGGATTTTCAGGATCAGTCAATGACTCCATGTTTTCTAAATACATAGAAAAGTCATCGGTTAAATAATCAGGTATAAGTGTTTCAGATTGCATTTAATTGATCCCTACATCAAGGCATTGTGCCAAAAAGAATCGGCTACTTCTCTTGGGTCAGTGATGATAGTGTAATTACTCTTAATATATGCAGTGCGCTTTTTGGGGTCGGAAATTATGTCGTATGCTTTTTGGATAAAGTAAAACTTTTCCTTTGCCTCTGCCGCATCATTTCTATCGGGATGGTATTGATTGGCCAGTTTTCGATACGCTTTTTTGATTTCGGTCGTGGTCGAGGTTCTGGTGACACCTAAAAGTTCAAAATGATCCATAAAATGTAAAATAATCCTGGTGCATGTCATTCAACTAAAAGTTGGCTCTAGTTTTCAAGAAGCATTTTACCTTTACCTCTTTGTTTTAACAATACTGGGTTGATATTTATTACGTCTGTTGAGTGTATGCACGACAGTTATAAAAATGGATAGTCATAAAAGTGCTCTATCGCACAAAGTAAATTTGATTTGACTCTTCGTTATTGTGTTACCCAAAAATATTTTTAAGAAAGTATATGCACTGACAAGTTTTGTTAAGTACCATCCATGGCACTTTTACTATTTTTCGACAAAAGCTCTCTCAACGACGTAGTCTCCCTTCACACCTTTTTTAGGGCTTTCCTTAAAGCCCTTTTCATCAATAATTGCGCACGTTTCTTTTAACATAGATGGGCTGCCGCACAACATGACACGATCAAATTCTGGGTCAAGTTCGGGTATACCAATATCCTGATATAACTTTCCTGTTCTCATTAAATCAGTAATGCGACCCTGATTTTTATATGCCTCCCGAGTAACACTCGGATAGTAAATCAGCTGTTCAGAAATCATTTCACCTAGGTACTCGTGCTTAGGAAGGTCTTCGGTTATGGTTTTATTGTATGACAATTCATCGATGAACCTAACACCATGAAACAGAATCACTTTTTCGAAACGCTCATAGGTTTCAGGGTCTTTGATAATACTTAAAAAAGGAGCCAGACCTGTTCCGGTTCCAATTAATAGTAAATTTCTACCATCGCGTAAATCGTCGATAACCAATGTTCCCGTTGGTTTACCACCGATGATGACTTCGTCACCAACAGTTAAGTGTTGTAACTTAGATGTGAAGGCACCGCCTTCTACTTTAATGCTGAAAAACTCCAAATGGTCCTCATGGTTTGCACTCACGATACTGTAGGCGCGCAAGATTGGCCGCTTCAGTTCTTGCTCTAAACCAATGATGATATATTCCCCATTTCTAAAGCGAAGACTTTGACTACGCGTCGTTTTAAAAGAAAAAAGTGTGTCATTCCAATGAACGACATCAATGACTTTTTCGGGATTGAATTTTCTGAGCATAGTGTATCCTGTGGTCTGGTTATTTTATTTCTTTACCAGCGGCTTGTAGGTCTGCATGGTAGCTTGAACGCACCAATGGGCCTGATGCAGCATGGGTAAAGCCTAGTTCTTTTGCGGTAACACCCAGTTGCTCAAATTCGACTGGTGTAACATATCGTTTCACTGCCAGATGATGCTTACTGGGTTGCAAGTATTGCCCTAATGTAAGCATTTCTACATTATGCTCACGCAAGTCTCGTAATACGTCGGTAATCTCTTGAATCGTCTCACCAAGACCGAGCATCAGGCCTGATTTTGTGGCTACTTGTGGATGCATGACTTTAAAGCGTCGTAGCAACTCCAATGAATTTTTATAATTAGCCCCGGGACGAACTTCACGGTACATATGTGGAGCAGTTTCAAGGTTATGATTAAACACGTCTGGTGGTGCTGTAGTTAAAATATCGAGTGCTTTGTCCATCCGGCCTTTGAAGTCAGGAACCAAAATCTCTATTTTTATGTTGGGTACCTCCTTACGTATCGCATTAATGCAGTCGACAAAGTGTTGAGCACCGCCATCACGAAGGTCATCCCTATCGACTGATGTAATGACCACATACTTTAATTTCATATCCCGTATTGTCGCTGCTAATTTTTGCGGTTCCTCAGCACTGACGGGTAAAGGTCTGCCATGTGCTACATCGCAAAACGGACAGCGGCGCGTACAAATAGCTCCTAAGATCATAAATGTAGCGGTTCCGTGATTAAAACATTCGTGCAAATTAGGGCACGAAGCTTCTTCGCAAACTGAGCTTAGATTATGCTTACGCATAGCTTGTTTAATTTGATCTACTTTAGCGGTATTACTTGGCAGTTTTATTTTTAACCAACTAGGTTTTTTTAATGTTGTTTCTTTTTCACTAGCAATTATTTTTACTGGAATAAAAGCTAACTTGTCAGCATTACGTAGCTTTTCTCCAGCCACATATTTTGATTGTTTTATGTTATTCATGGTATTTGTGAGCCCTATTAATACTCTGTGTATTACTATTAAATTTGGCCGATTTGACATGTCTTGAGGCCAAGAAATAACTGGTTAGTCTTTAACATTGGTAAAGTGTGATGCTCTTAATTAGGGGGTAGGTAACATCGTTTTTAAGTTGTCAATGGCATGGACTGGAGCGTTAGGTCCAGACATCAGTGGCGCGATGGCGGACATTACTAACTTGTGTCTAGCGAGCATATTTTTCTCAACAAACTCTTGAGTGGTGACAACTAAGCTGAAATGCCCTTGTCCCGTATTATTAACTGTAACCTGTGCGTCAGTAATTTTTTCTATAATTATATCTTGAATTGTCTGATTGATGCTCATGTGATTATTCCTAATTGAATGTATGCGATTTGTCTAATAATTGAAGAGTTGTGCGATTGATTTATTTGCACAGGAGCAGGTATAACGTTGTTTTACTTAGCTATCCTCACCACAAGCTATTAAGGTTTTTCCGTGATATCAGTGGATACACTTTGAGGTTGTTCAGGCTTACCTTGCATAAAAATAACAACAGCATTATCGATGTTAGGCTCTTCAATTTCGTTGACGATATGCATGTATTACTCCCTATGAGTTGTTGATTAATCATTGTTAATGACACATTGAAATGTTGTTTAGTTAACATCGCTTTGCGATGTACAATATTTTTTTAACCATGGCACGCAAACCATTACCTCGCATCGAACTTAAATGACTGAATAAATCAATATCGGTAAAGAATGCTTCGATATTAAAATCAGTTACTTCCTGAGGTTTTTTTTTATTAAATGCACTGAGAACAATACCTGCTAGCCCTTTAACAATTTGGGCTTCACTGTCGACCGCCATTAAAAGAAGATTATTTTTTGCATCGTATTCGCATACTAGCCAAACTTGACTTTGACAGCCGACTATAAGATTTTCGTCAGTTTTAAATGACACGGGTAGGGAAGGAAGTTCCTTACCAAGATCTATTATATAACGGTAACGATCTTCCCAATCATCAAAGAAACACAGAGTCTCTGCGATGTCTTCAGACTTGATTTTAGTACCAAAAGGGCTGTCTGAAAAGTGCGTGATAGGCAGGTTATTCATCAGAATAACCCCATCTCTAATTGTGCTTCTTCGGTCATCATTTCTCGACTCCATGGCGGATCAAGAACAAGGTCGACCTTCACGGTATCTACATTAGGCACTAGCCCGACTTTATATTTAACATCATCTACCAATACAGGACCCATACCACAAGCAGGAGCCGTTAACGTCATGGAAATCAATACTGTATTGCCCTCAATTTTACAGTCATATATTAAACCTAAATCAACAATGCTGACTGGCATTTCTGGATCGTAAACAGCAGATATCGCTTTCCATACATTACTTTTGATGACTGTTTGATCACCTGAATCCTCAAACTCTAAAACGATGGGTTCAAACCCAAGTGCATCAGCATCAGTGCCATCAACCCGAGCCATATTACCGTTAACAAGAACGGTATATGCTCCACCTAATGATTGTGTCAAAGTGACAAAGGTATCTTTTTTAATGGTGATAGGAATGCCGTCTGGCACAAGTAGCGCTGGACAATCTTTATTCACAACAATTATTTGCTTTTGCATAACATTTTTCCAGTATATTGAGTTAAACCATCAGACTGAAAAGCTTTCACCACATCCACATTCTGCTGAGCTATTCGGATTAATAAACTTAATCACTTTGTTCAATCCCTCAGCGACACAATCAATTTCAGTACCATTAACATAGGGTAAGGCTTCTTGAGTGATGTAGAGTTTTAATTCATCATCATCAATAACAACTAAATTATCATCAGTGCTGGGGTTATCAATAAAATCCAATACGTATTTAAAACCATTACAGCCACTTTTTTTCACTGAAAAACACAGCCCAAGCGCCTGTTTAGATTTGATTTTTTGAGTCAGAAAAATACGTGCGCTGTCACTCAATGACACACTTGGCTTATTTGGTTCATACGTCATTACAGTCATAATAATATTACCCTTGTTATCGTCATGTTTTAGTTAAAGGAATGTTCTCACTTTAGTCAAAGCTGCAAATAACATTGCCACTTCTTCTTCGGTGTTATACAAAGAAAATGATGCGCGCACCGTGCCTGAAATACCCAGTTCATTCATTAACGGCATCGTGCAATGGTGACCCGTTCGCACAGCAATACCCTGTTGATTTAGCAGAGTGCCCACATCACTTGGATGCGCATCACCCATGAGAAAAGAAAAAATAGCTGTTTTATTTTGTGCAGTACCATAGATATGAATATCATCCATACTTTGGGCTAATTCTGAGCAATAATCCGTTAATCGCTGTTCGTGTGCTATCGCACCAGCCCGGTCAATACTATTTACATAATCAATAGCCGCTGCGAGTCCTATCGCACCCGCAATATTTGGCGTGCCCGCTTCAAACTTATAGGGTAATTCATTCCAAGTTGCCTGTTGAAAAGTCACCGTTTTGATCATCTCTCCACCCGTTTGAAACGGTGGTAATTGTTCTAAACGCGCTTCTTTGCCATACAAAACACCAATACCCGTTGGGCCAAATAACTTATGTCCTGAGAAGACATAAAAATCACAATCAAGGTCCTGGACATCAACAAAACCATGACCAATGGCTTGTGCACCATCTATTACTGTTATGGCATTAACTTGCTGTGCAGATTGCACGATTTCCTTGACCTGATTTATGGTACCGAGTGTGTTGGACACATGTGTCATAGCAACAACGGCGGTATTTTTATTGAGTAAGGTTTTATAAATTGAAAAGTTCAGCTCGCCTTTCTCATTTATTGGAGCCACTACAAGTTTGGCACCGCTTCGTTGTGCTGCCATTTGCCAAGGTACAATGTTGGCATGGTGCTCCATTGCCGAAATGATAATTTCATCACCTGGCTTTAAATGACTTTGCGCTAATCCACTAGCGATCATGTTAATCGCTTCAGTTGTGCCTCTTGTCCACACTATTTCATGGCAGCGTTTTGCATTAATAAAATCTTGTACGTTTCTGCGTGATTTTTCAAACAGCTCAGTGGCATTATCACTTAGAGTGTGGGCACCTCGATGCACATTAGCGTTATTAGTACTATAAAATTGGCTAATAGCATCGATGACAATCTGTGGCTTTTGAGTGGTTGCTGCGTTATCCAAATAGATTAAAGGTTTACCTTTAACCTTTTGATCTAATATGGGGAAGTCTTGCCGGATTTTTGCAATATTAAATGTGTTGTCTTGCTTAACTGCGGCTATAGAAGACATTGTTATCTTTCTCCTTCGTGTTGTAATGAGGAAAGTAAGCTAGATGATCGCTGTGCAACAAACTCTCGCACGCTGTTGTCTGTTAGTTGATCGACTATTTCAGCAATAAAAGCTAGGCTCAATAGTCGTTTTGCTTCGACTCTTGGAATGCCTCTAGATTGCAAATAAAACAATGCCTCACTGTCAATTTGACCGACTGTGGCGCCATGAGAACATTTCACATCATCAGCATAAATCTCCAGTTCAGGCTTAGTATTGATGGTGGCAGTGCTTGATAGTAATAAGTTTTTGTTACTGAGCTCGGCCAATGTTTTTTGAGCGTTCGGATGAATATGAATGCGGCCATTGAAGACAGCATTGGCTTGGTCATCGACTAAACCTCGAAATACCTCATTGCTGCTGCAATTTGGCGCAATATGTTGCATACAAATATGGTTATCAATTGTTTGTTGATGGCGACCGTAGAAACTGCCTCGAATATCATTAGTCGCATACTCACCCTTTAAGGACACCGTAAGATCATTACGTTTCAATTTAGAAGCAAGGCTAATTTGATGTTGTTGATAAGTGCTATGATGACCTTGTTTTACACGATGACTGCATATGCTCGTGACACTCTCATCAAGTTGCAGCCGGCTATGGGTGATATGTGCCTTGTCATTTACAAAACATTCAATCACAGTATTAACCATTGCTGTGTGTCTGAGTGGTGCGTCTTCATGTTCGATTATTGTTGCTTTACTGCCCGTTTCAGCAACAATTAATAATCGCATAATACTTGTTTTTAGCTGTTCACTTTTTGTCAGATTTACGATGTAAAAGGGTTTGTCGACCTCACAATGCTCTGGGATATGGATAAGTAAACCATCTTCAAGTTGCGCGCTGTTTAGGCTAGAAAAATAGTCGTGGTAGTAGTTATGACTGGTATCTAAATGATCAACAATGAGTTGCTGCTGAGCGGAGTTAGCCTCAGAGAATAAAGTGCTGTAAGGGTTACTATCAAGGTGTGATAATCCACTCACAAACACGCCATCGACAAAAACTAAACGATACGCGTCAAGGTCCTTTATTAAAGACTGTGAAAGTAATTCATCAATATCGTCGTCACTTTTTGAATCGAGTACTTGCATGCTTTGTGCGTCGAGTTGATCATCAGCTAACAATTTTTCAAGCTTAAGATATTTCCAATCTTCGGTTTTCTGGGTCGGTAATTTCAGCACACTTAAGCGTTCGTTTGCCGCATCACGAATACCTTGTAACCACGGATTTTTTTGAGATATTTGATCGTTGCTAAAGTCAGTCGTTATTTGCTGTAGATTATTCATAGTTAAACCTTAAGTGGATTTGCTGATTGCTCAGTTCCACTTTCTAACCAACTGTAGCCTTTTTCTTCTAACTCTAACGCCAGCTCACTTCCACCAGATTTAATGATTTTCCCGTCGGCCAATACATGCACAAAATCAGGTTGCACGTAATCTAACAAACGTTGGTAATGTGTGATTAAAATAAAAGAACGCTCG
Organism: Flavobacteriales bacterium; assembly: GCA_051276225.1. Classification (GTDB taxonomy): domain Bacteria; phylum Pseudomonadota; class Gammaproteobacteria; order Enterobacterales; family Alteromonadaceae; genus Paraglaciecola. The sequence continues at coordinate 625 of JBNMPD010000121.1, read as the reverse complement.
GGACTGCGTAACTGATTGATACCATCAGCCACTACTTTAAGTGCATCGATATCTAAACCTGAGTCGGTCTCATCAAGTAGGCATAACTTTGGCTCTAACATCAGCATCTGCATAATTTCGTTACGCTTTTTCTCGCCACCTGAAAAACCTTCATTCACCCCACGCTTTAGGAATTCAGTATCTAAATCGACCAGTCGACATTTCTCACGCGCCAACTTCATAAACTCAACAGCACTCAAAAGAGGCTTGTTTTGATGCGCATGCAGACACTCAAGGGATGTTTTTAAAAACTCAAGATTGCTGACTCCAGGTATTTCAACTGGGTACTGAAAGGCCAGAAAAATGCCTTCCCGTGCACGATCTTCAGGCACAAGCGATAATAAGTCTTTGCCTTCAAACATGACGGTTCCATCGGTCGCTTCATAGTTATCACGACCTGCTAATACATTGGATAGCGTGCTTTTTCCGCTCCCATTCGGTCCCATAATGGCGTGGACCTCACCAGGTTTAACCTCAATATTTAATCCTTTGAGGATCTCTTTTCCATCAATCTTGGCTCTTAAATTTGCAACGTTTAGCATCTATTGACCTTATTATCTTTTAATCAAGTTTTTATCAGTGTGGT
>JBNMPD010000120.1:0-9774 GCA_051276225.1 Flavobacteriales bacterium | reverse complement strand
GTATACAGATAAGCGAGTTCGGTATCGATGACATCTGCACCCTCTACCGAATCACCTGATTTGAATGTCTTTTCTATGACTTTTCCTGAAATAAGCTTGCGAATTTTAACCCGGCTAAAGGCTTGACCTTTACCTGGTTTAACAAATTCATTTTCAAGAATGTTGCAAGGTTCGCCGTCGAGCATTATCTTTAGGCCTGATTTAAATTCATTTGTGCTGAAATTCGCCATGTGTCCCCGTAATATAACTATGCTGAGTCTGTAATTGTTGCAAATAATACCTAAAAAACTGATGACTGTAGAGAGTAACTGGCAAAAAGAACTGGCAATGTCTTTTTCTGACCCTGTTTTATTGCTTAAATATTTGGAATTACCTCTAGAAGACTTCACAGATGACATCAAAGCACGGCAACTTTTTCCGATGCGAGTACCGCGCCCTTTTGCTGCTAGGATGCAAAAAGGCAACCCTTTAGATCCATTATTTATGCAGGTGTTCACTAGCCGCAAAGAATTTGACACTGCACAAGGTTTTTCTACCGACCCGTTACAAGAACAAAACAACAAACAGTCCGGTATTTTACATAAGTACCATAATCGTCTTTTGTTATTAGTAAGGGGCGGTTGTGCGGTGAATTGTCGATATTGTTTTAGAAGACATTTTCCTTACAGTGACAATCATTTAAATAAGCAACAATGGCAAAAAGCGTTAGATTATATCGTCGCTAATCCACAAATCGATGAGGTGATCTATTCTGGTGGTGATCCACTGATGGCGAAAGATGACTTTTTAGCCTGGCTAACAATCCAGATTGAAGCCATCCCACATATCAAACGACTGCGTATTCATACTCGTTTACCCGTGGTTATCCCTTCTAGAATTACAACAGAGCTTATTTCATGGTTCACGCAGACTCGGTTAAAACCTGTGATGGTGTTGCACGTTAATCATGCCAATGAAATTGATACAGGATTGGCAAAGTCAATGCAAAAGTTAAAGCAGGCAGGGGTAACGTTACTCAATCAGGCGGTGCTGTTAAAAGGGATCAACGATACGGCAGATCAACAAATTGCTTTAAACGAAGGGTTGTTTGAAATAGGTGTGATGCCTTACTATTTACACGTTTTGGATAAGGTGCAGGGGGCTGAACATTTCGATTCGCCTGACAGTAAAGCAAAAGAACTCATGCGAGAATTGATAAAGCGTCAGCCAGGTTATCTGGTGCCTAAACTCGTGAGAGAAATAGGTGGCCAGCCTGGCAAAACGCCGCTTGACTTACAGCTTCATCCTTAACAAAACTCAATAAAAGAGCCTCACTAGTATTAAACAAACGTGTCGACATTGGACCCAATTGCTGAATTGGCAGATGAAGTTTTAGGTGCTGCAGCTGCTTCAATTAGTTCTATTGTGGCTTGACCCTCTGCTTTTTGCTGAGATTTAGCAAGTTGAAGAGATTTTATTTCAAGCGTAGCACTCACTGACGACTGACTCGCTCCTGAAATATCCATACAGTGCTCCTTATTACTTGTAGCAAGGTACAAAAGCGGGCAACATTACCCTCATCAAAATTATCGACAACGTTAAGTAAAACTTTAGTTATGCAAACAATCATTCAAACTCTCAGTGAAAACGTTCAAGTTATTTATCGAAAATCTATCGATGCCGATCAGGTTATTAGCCGTTTGCAACATGATGGCAAGGGAAAATTCAGTGCGGTTTTTGCCAAAGATGCGGGCTTTACAATTAGTAGTCGATTATTCAAACCTTATGTAGAGGAACTGGCAAATGAAGTGCTGGCCTTGGAAAAAACCACTCAAGAATCTCTAAAAGAACAACTGCCCAGCTTAGTAGTGAAAATTGAATTGATGTTAAAAACCTTAAACAAATTTCATAAAACGGCTCGTTAATTTTAAAGTTTGTAGCCTTTTAGTGTGTCTGATGTATAGGTAAGTCAGCAATTCTTTGCTTGATACTTCGAACCATTTTAAGGTACTCAGGGCTATCTACTTCAGTAAATACGCGAGTGAAATCATCTTTGCTTAAGCCCTCAGGTAACCCTTCAATCTTGGGGAAAAAGACGTTTTCGTCGGTAATGTCAGTAAGTCTATTTTGTACAAAAATGGCGGTGGATTTATTGGTGGCCACAACAGCAAACTGCACGCCAGCAAAATCAGCCGCCAAATCGACAAAACTATAGCCACTGCCATCATCACTTCTGTCCATCAACTCTTTGAATTCACCAATGGCTATACTCAGACCTTGTTCTGATAATATTTTTATGGCGGCAGAAAAAATAAAATGTTGACTAAGGTCAGTTCGAAATTTTAAAACTGGCTTATATCTGGGCCGAACTGCTCTACCTTTTATGGGCTGTACATCACCCACTAAATTAGCAAATCTATGATGCCCAGCATATATCGAGAGGGCCAAGATTGCGGCTTCGTTTTCTTTAGGGGCAGAGTCATAAGTTGAGCGTTTTTTTGCCCAGCTAAAAACTGGCCCAATATAGTTTGCTAAGGATTGTGGTGTTGACCTTTTACCCACGTCTAATAAAGATAATTGTTTCAAATAATACGCCGTTCTAAGTCGCATTTTCTCATCACTGCTTCCGCCCACTCCTTGTTCGATATTGTTCAGCTCTTTGAGAAATTGATCCAGTGGCAATACAGATAATTGTATCCGCCGTTCAGTCATCGAGACTGACTCTACCTGCTGCACAAATTGACTGGCTATATTACTGTTAGTATACCAATTAGCTAAGAATACAAGGGTGTCCAGAGCTAGATTACCCGCTACATCAATGGGTCCAAATTTCACATGACTGATATTAATGCCAGGGCCAGGTAATAACAAAATATCAACATTCAGATATTCACCAACAGGATTTTTGGGTAACTGATAACTGACTAAAATGCTGGTTGAGTCTGAGTGGATATTGATCAAGCCATTAATTTTTCCATGAGCGCGTTGCGCAAAACCCACAAAACTATTTAGTTGCTCTTGACTAATATTGATAGTTTGTTTGGTCGTTCTATTTCTGACGCTATTACTGAGTTGCTGCATCAGTTTTTTTACTGATTCAGCTTGATTGACCTGTTCACCACTACTTGTAACAACTAAAGGCTGGGTTTCAATTGCGGTAGCAAAAAGACACGCGACGATAATTATGATCAGCAGAAATAAAAAACTAATCATTTTAAATAATTTCGCCAAGGTAATTTCCTTTTAGACTTGGTAATTAATATGTGTGGTTATAAAAAATATGGGTTTAAACAATCGCCATGTCTCCTTTGGATTCTAACCATTGTTTGCGATCTGGCGCCCGTTTTTTAGCTAATAACATATCCATCATTTCCAACATTTGGTCTGCATCGTCTACCATAAGCTGAACTAATCTTCGGGTATTGGGATCCATGGTAGTCTCACGCAATTGCAAAGGGTTCATTTCACCCAATCCTTTAAAACGTTGCACATTCACTTTACCACGCTTTTTCTCTGCGGCTATACGGTCCAAAATACCCTCTTTTTCACCTTCGTCTAATGCGTAATACACTTCTTTACCTACATCTATTCTAAACAGTGGAGGCATCGCTACATACACATGGCCGGTGTTGACTAAAGTTCTAAAGTGTTTAACAAATAATGCGCACAATAAAGTAGCGATATGTAAACCATCAGAGTCGGCGTCGGCTAAAATACAGATTTTGTCATAACGCAGGCCACTCAAATCTTCTGAGTCAGGATCTATGCCCAAGGCCACAGAAATATCATGTATCTCTTGTGAAGCTAACACTTGAGACGAGTCGACTTCCCAGCTGTTTAGAATTTTGCCACGAAGTGGCATGATAGCCTGAAATTCTCGATCTCTGGCCTGTTTTGCAGAGCCTCCAGCTGAATCCCCTTCCACCAAAAATAATTCTGAGCGGCTGCTATCTTGAGTCGAACAATCCGTAAGTTTACCGGGTAAAGCAGGACCTTGAGTCACTTTTTTACGGGCTACTTTTTTGCTTTGACGCAAACGCGTTTGTGCATTGTTAATACACATGTCGGCCAGTAATTCAGCTACATCGGTATGTTGGTTAAGCCATAAACTAAAAGCATCTTTAACCACACCTGAGACAAAAGCCGCGGCTTGGCGTGAAGAGAGACGCTCTTTTATTTGTCCTGCAAATTGCGGATCTTGCATTTTAGTCGATAAAACATAACTGCAACGATCCCAAATATCCTCAGGTGTGAGTTTGACTCCGCGCGGTAATAAGTTTCTAAATTCACAAAATTCCCGCATCGACTCTAACAAGCCCTGGCGTAAACCATTAACATGAGTGCCGCCTTGCAACGTTGGGATAAGGTTGACGTAACTTTCAGTGATCATTTCGCCACCTTCAGGCAGCCACATAACCGCCCAATCTGCGGCTTCGGTGTTACCTGAAATAGCACCTATAAAGGGACTGTCTTGTGGCAAAGTCACATACTCTTTTACGGATTGGTATAAATAGTCCCGCAGCCCGTCTTCGAAATACCATTCGGTAGTTTCATTATTGATTTCATCATCAAATCGAATGCGTAAACCGGGGCATAACACCGCTTTAGCACGTAATACATGTAACAATTTAGTGACAGAAAACTTGCTTGAATCAAAGTATTTTGGATCAGGCCAAAAATGGACTTTGGTGCCTGTGTTGCGTTTACCACAGGTATCAACAATCTCTAACTCCTGAACTTTGGCGCCGTTTTCAAAAGCAATTTGATGTACGTTGCCATTACGCCGAATATTTACTTCCACCCTTTTGGATAAAGCGTTGACCACAGATATGCCGACACCATGCAAGCCGCCAGAAAACTGGTAGCTTTTGTTTGAAAACTTTCCGCCTGCGTGTAACTTGGTCATGATCAACTCTACCCCTGAAATACCTTCTTCAGGGTGGATGTCTACAGGCATGCCACGGCCATCATCTGTGACTTCAATGGATTGATCTGAGTGTAATATCACTCTAATTGAGGTAGCAAATCCACCTAAGGCTTCATCAACACTATTATCAATGACTTCTTGGCTTAAATGATTTGGGCGTGTTGTATCTGTGTACATACCAGGTCGGCGTTGGACTGGCTCTAGGCCATTCAATACTTCAATAGCGTCTGCGTTATATTCGTTTGACATAGTTATTAATCAAAGCTCTTATAATTATTATGGTGGATGTGCGGCAATGCTTGAAGCATTGTATATGTTATACCAAGCTTCAATTAGTCTTGCAGTAGAAACCTAAAAATATCTGGTAAGAATCGCTGAAAATCTTGAAAACTATGATCACCGCCTTGTTCTATGCTTAATTTATAATCTTGATACTTCGTTTCTGCTTGACGATAGTCTAAGGTTTCGTCTGCGGTTTGCAATAATACCCAATAATCAGACTTGGGTTTCAAGGTGGGTGTGTCCAAATGACGAAGTTCGTCGATATGTTTGTTTTCTAGTAAAAAAGGTTGTTGCGTATACGGATTAATATGTTTACCCAAAAAATCGCTTAACAACTCAAAAGGACGCACAGCTGGATTAATTAAGACTGCTTTACCCGAATATTTTTCCACCATGAACGATGCTAAAAAACCGCCTAATGAGCTACCAATAAAACGTAAGTCTTTGTCCTGATGTTCAGCAATTTTCTGTTCAATAATAGCCACAGCATCACTCGGGTAGTTCCCTAGCTGAGGTATTTCTAAAATCAAATCAGGATAGTTAGCGGTTACAAACGCAAGGGTTTGTGACGCTTTTTTTGACTGCGGTGAACTGAGAAATCCATGTAAATAAATAACCACATATTGCAAAGTTAATCCTTATGCTTTTAGTCGATGAATAGATGTGCTTATTTGACCATTTTCTAGCAAATTAATCACTCTGTAACCCGGCATCAAATCGTTTGTGGCAAAAGATGTCATAGTAGCAAACTGCCAACAAGTTGAGGGGCATGCCATATATAAACATTGGCCTTTTTGCTGTTGGATTGCTGTATGGATATGCCCATATACGACTGCTTTTATGGCTGGATTTTTTGCTACGACAGCATTAAATTGTTGCCGGTTTGTCCATTCATGTTTGTCCATCCAACCATCACAAGGGATAGGGTGGTGATGAGCCGCTAATAAGTGATAATCGTTACGGTGAAGCGTTAAATATTCGGTTAAAGACCTGAGACTATTCGCTGATATTTGACCAATAGCATGTTGGTATTGTGTGTCCAATAAATGAATGTGCCATTGGTTTGGCAGAGACAATTGTGGATTATTCAGCCACAAATACTCATTAACAACATGTGCCGTCATGTGTGCTTGGTTGTCATGGTTACCTGGAATAATACCTATTCGACACTTTATCTTTGTCTCACAAAGTAACTTAGAAAAATGTTGGTAACTTTGCCCAGAACCATCACCGCTTATATCGCCCGTAACTAACAACACATCTGGCTGATGAAATTTAACCTCAGCTAAGATGTGTTGTAAACTTTGATATGGGTTAATGCTGTTGTAACCCGTTTTTTGGGTATCTGAAAATAGATGACAATCTGAAATCTGAATAATATTCATTTTTAGGATGACTTAGGCTTTAGAAGAATGTAATTGGCTGCTTTGAGTTAAGCAAAACTGTAACCATTCAGCTAAAAACAAGTTAACCATTTCTTTTTCGTTTTTCTGATACATCTTGGTATTGGGGTACTGATAGCTAGGCTTCAAAGAACCAATATTCTGAGCGCTGATCACTTCTGCCATTTTAGCATCGTGATATAGCCTTACTTGTACCACTGGACGAAGAAATTCATAACCCATCTGGTTTTTTTGTGACATTTCTAAAGTGCTAGTATAGCGACTACATTCAATAATCTTAATGGTATACAATAAACAAGCATTCACTTTAAATTGGTACTGTAAATCCTCTGTATCGCAGTCAGGAAGCAACCTTAATAAACGACCATAGTTAATTTCACAGACTTGGTGCATGTTGGCTAATTTGGGAACATATTTACGACCTATTTCTTTAGTCATGTGACCAATTTTCCAAAAGCTGTTGTTTATTCATAGCAAACCACTGAAGAGCAATCAGCGCAGCAGCATTATCGATTTTACCTTGGTTAAGCCAGTCAAACGCCAGCGAGGAAGGCACTCTGTGCACTAAAATATCTTCACTTTCGTATTCTAGTCCATGTACACCTTTAGCATTGCTGGCATCCACTAAACCTATATAAATGTGTAAGCGTTCTGTCGTTCCGCCTGGGCTAGATAGATAACTCAACGCTTTATGTAACTTTTTAATCTCGAGGCCCGCTTCTTCCTTTGTTTCTCGGTAACAGACGTGCTCAGGCGTTTCACCTGCATCAATAATACCTGCAACCACCTCAAGTAACCAAGGCGAGGAGGAAGTGGGTAATGCACCAATGCGCACTTGCTCAATCAATACAAATTCATCTAAAACAGGATCATATGGTAAGACAGCGATGGCGTGTCCTCGTTCAAACACCTCTCGTGTAACCACATTGCTCCAGCCACCTTCAAATAGCTTATGTTTAAAGGCGTATTTAACCATTTTAAAAAAACCTTGGTACAGGGTTTCTTTACTTAATATTTGTACATCTTCAGCTGAAAACTGTTGAATTTTTTGCTGATGTATTTTCTGCTCTTCATGCTGACTTTTTTGCAAACTTTTCTCCTTTCGTCTGAGTACTATTCTTGGAGTTATATGGACCATATCTAAACGATTAAAAGTTAAGACTAGCATAATGAAGTTTCATATGCTGGTTCGCCTAGGGTCTGTTAATTCATAATATTCTGTTACACTTAAGTGCTAAGTGTTACGACAAAGCATTATTACTTAACACTTGATTTGCTTAGACTTTGCAACGCATATTACAATTAGTATTTGATTAGGCATACTTTTCCTTGAGTACTTGGCTAAGATCGGATTAGAAACACATAGGATTACCAATGAAAAAAACATTTTTGTCGTCGATCATCTGCATGGGTATCAGCATGGGACTCTCCTCATCTGTTGTTGTTGCAGATGACCTGTATCAAGTCTATCAAATGGCTGTTGAAAAAGATCCTACCACTAACCGTGCTAAAGCTGATAGAGATGCCGCTTTTGAGGGGATTTCTATCAGTCGAGCAAGACTATTACCTCAGGTTTCTGGTTCTGTGAGTTACACAGATAGCACATCTGAACAATTCGACTTTCAGGCAGCACCCGAAACTGCTCCAGCAGGAACGCCACCCTTTATAAACATAGTTGAAAGTGATTCGAAGAACCTTGGGTTAGGTTTAAATCTGAGCTTGTCGATTTACGATAGACAAAATTGGGTAGCCTTATCGCGTGCTGAGAAAGTGGCACATAGAAGCGACACAAATTATGCGCTGTCTAAACAAGATTTGATAGTCAGAACCACTGATGCGTACTTGGCAATATTGCGAGCCAAGGACAGCTTGATTTTTGTTCAAGCCGAAAAACGCGCTATTGAGCGTCAATTGGAACAAACCAAACAACGATTTAATGTTGGCTTAACTGCCATTACCGATGTGCATGAAGCACAGGCCAACTTTGACAATACCGTCGCTCAAGAAATAATTACCGAAAATGTTGTTGAGTTACGCTTAGAACAAATGCGTGAAATCACTGGAAAGTATCATGATAAGTTATCTGTTTTAAATACAGAAAACTTTAGTGCTACTCGTCCTTCACCCGAAGGTGTGGATAACTGGTTGAAAATTGCGGAACAAAAAAATCTTGATCTTATGGTCAGAAGTTTCTCAAAAGATATCGCAAAAGACGACATAGCATCCGCTAAAGCTGGACATTATCCAACACTTTCGTTGAACGGCAGTTATGGTAGAAACGATACTAAGATAAACGGTAACAGTAATTTTCCAGCCAGAGACAACAACTCTATAGGTTTGAATTTAAGTATCCCAATATACTCTGGTGGTGCCGTCAGCGCACAGACTACCCAAGCTAGATATAGATTTGTGGCTGCCAGTGAAGACTTAGAGCTGGCTTATCGTTCGACCGTTCGCTCGGTGCGCTCTGCATACAATGATGTAATTGCCGCTACATCGACTATTCGTGCCTTACAACAAGCCGTAGTTTCAGCAGACAGTGCATTAAAAGCCACTGAAGCGGGTTTTGATGTAGGCACTAGGACTATAGTTGATGTGCTTAATAGTACTAGAAACCAGTTTGATGCTAGACAGCGCCTTGCCAGTGCTCGTTACGACTTTATCAGTGCGATCTTGGATTTAAAACGTGCTTCGGGTAATCTAACCGAACAAGATTTGGTAGACATTAACCGCGGATTGATGCCTGAAAAAAGTTAGTTAACAAGAATAAATGTAGAACCTAGGGTGGCCTTTGCTGCCCTTTTTATTTTTGTGTATGTAATTTGTCACTGTAGTTTTAGCACCTATGATGCATACGTAAATCTTATGTTTAAATAAAATTTGTTCTGACTGTTGATAATCGATTGACAGCTATGCCTAATTCAATAATCTAGCGTCGATTATTATTATCTGAGAACTACTTCCTAATATGAAAGTTTCGACCCTACAAGCCAAATTTATTGAAATTCGCTCTAACAAACTATTTGAAATTTTTGTGGTATCTGTAATTATTTTTTCAGCGCTGTTAGTGGGTGCAAAAACCTATGAAATGTCAGCGACTATTTACAGTATCGCCAAGTTTTTTGACTGGTTTATTAGCGCCTTTTTTCTGACTGAAATCACTATCCGGTTTTTAGCTGAGCG
>JBNMPD010000119.1:0-9815 GCA_051276225.1 Flavobacteriales bacterium | reverse complement strand
TGCGGCTGATGACTACATTGTCTTGGCCTTGGTTAATTAAATTTAATCCGCTTTTATAATGAGGATTAGCCTGAGCATAGTCAAAATAGGCTTCGTCAAGCAAAAACAAATGTGTATCAGGCGCATTGTTTATCCAGTCAAACATGATTGTGAAGTCAATAATGTTTCCAGTGGGATTATTAGGGTTACAAATATTAATCAACACTGAGCCAGTTTGTGTCATTGCCTGTTTTTTCATGGCAGCGATATTCATCTCGAAGTTTTGTCCAACTGGTACCTGAATAATATTCAGTTTTTCTGCTTTGCAATAACCTTTGAGGGCACCAAATGTAGGAGAGGGTTCAATCATAGTCGCGTTTTGTTGAGCTGAATAGGTAGCAATGGCCCGTAACACTTCAGTCGAACCGTTACCAAAGATTAATTGTTCAGGCTTAACTTGGTGATGGTCTGCCAGTTTAACTTTAAACTCATCAACAGACGCACTTGGGTAACGGTTACCATAACGTTCAATGGCATACTTTGCCGCTGATAAGGCATTGGGCGACATACCAAGGGAGTTTTCATTGTAATGTAACCACAATGGAGTAGCATTTTGGCGAAAGGGTAAAATAGGTGTGATATTTGCAGATACCCATGACGTGTTCGCGGCCAGACCTAACCAAGCAGCGCCTAAACCCAATTGTTGTATAAATTGTCTACGAGAAGGTTGCATATCCAAAGTTTTCATTACTTTACTCCTTTCTTGAATTACAGTAATTTTAAAGGTGTTTGCGCAAAAAAGAAACGACATAAATGATCACACCTAGGTTTATTAACTGACTGCTTATTAGCTAAGTACTGGGTATGCTTTTATTTTGTGAGCTTGTAGGTGTTTTAACTGAAAAATGTGTCTTTGGTGAAATAAGACACATCATCGATGTTTGGAAAATGATAGTTGATTGTTGAAGTTCAATACAAGCTGCAAATAAAGGAGTTAACATCCAACAAAACGCCTCTATTAGCTAGCCTATCTCTCGTAAGCTGAGGTGTTATTAGTAGTTGATTGTCAGGGTTAATTGGAACTAGATAATTTTGCCGCTTGAATGCCCAAACCTTCGCATACAGAGTTAAATGCATCACCTTCCATGAGTGGCAAACCGGGTAACATGTCCAACAGCTCTTTTTTGACTATAGGCGACAAACTCATACCGCCAGTAATAAACAACATCTCCGGTGGTTCAGAGCTGTTTTCTAAACATTCGGTCACCAAACTCTTCACTCTAGCTAACCAAGATTGCATTGAGCGCTTAAGATCTTCAACATTTAGCTTAACGTCGTAATCTTCCTCGATATAATGTAATGGCAAAATAATTTCATCTTTTGAAGAAAGTAATTCTTTGGCTAATCGTGATGAATTTACTAATCTAGCTGAAAGTTTTTCTTCTTGTACTTCTAACAAACGTTCTAACAACTTAGGCTCTTTAACCAATGACTTTGTATTAGCAATATCTAGCCAGTACTCATCTGAGAAAAAGCGATTTAACTTTGGTATGTCATCTACTGCACACATATCAGAGAAATAAGCAGGTGGCACCGGCAAGCCGTTGTACATCAATAACCCCTGCCCCATGGTTGGCGCAATAGATTTTATGATCAGATTTTTGTCACATTCCATGCCGCCTAAACGAATGCCGGTTACCGACATGACATCTTGTTGACGGTCAACATTGGCTAGTTTTTCTGGTGACAACTTAATGCAACAAATATCAGTCGTACCGCCGCCAATATCCACCACTAACACATTGCTGTGTTTATCAAGGGTGCGTTCTATTTTGTATGCAGCGGCTATGGGCTCTTCAAGAAAATCGACTTTGGTAAAACCTGCCATATTGGCCGCTCGGGTCATGATATCAATGGCTTGGTTGTTACCATCTTGCCCTCGGGTGCCATGAAAGCGCACTGGCCGACCAATCACTGCTGTATCAACGGATTGACCTAATTGCTGCTCGGCACTTAAACGAAAAAACTCTAATTGTTTGGCTATTAAACCAACAAATGCCTGATGCTGACCTGCTACTAAGTTAGCACCTAGAAAGTTTTTGGGCGAATAGATAAGGCGACCCTTTTCAGGCATTTTCAAATAACGTCTAAATCCTTCTTCACCAAACGCAAACTCACCTGTTGCAACTAACTGTTGTAGTGGCAAGTCTTGTACTGTCATGTTTTCTAACAAAAGTTCAATCGCACGTTCTTGTAAAGCAGGAACATCATGAAATTTGGCGCGCAGCTCATTTATTCTTTCGCTGTGTATACGTTGCTCCCTGGGTTCTGAAGCATCGTAATAGCCATCTTTGGCCTTATCAATTTGGTCAGAAATAGCGCGTTTTAGTTGCGAAATTTTCGCTTCAATCATGGAAATAGGTGGTGTCGGCAATTCTTCATTATAATAAATAAACACCGAAGACCGAATTTTGTTTGCTGCTTCTAGACTAGGATCGAGTTTAACAAAATGATGCTGATGACCATCAAAATACACCACCTCAGAATTCGAAGTCCCATAATCTATACCTATTGCTGCCATAACCGCCATTCGTCACTCTAAAATTGAGGCGCGGATTGTAATGCAAAAGAACGCTAAATTCATTAGATGTTTTGGCATAAGTACAATCAATAAATAACAAATATCATCTACACCTCAGTACTTTTTCGATCAATAAATAACAATAATGAGATCAATATAAATACATGGTATTCACTCGATCAGGACTTGATTGTTTATAACTTTAACTTTATTTATGCCGTTGGATGAAATATAAACGGATAAAAGTCTAGGTGTATATTACTGATGACAATTTCACTCAATTACCGATGGTAGAACATGAGAAAATAACTTTAACTCATCAATTGGACAAGGTTTAGCGACACCATAACCTTGGAAATAGTCGATACCAATTTCTTTTAGTTTTAATTCAATATCACTATTTTCAACAAATTCTGCCACCGTTTTTTTGCCCATCACACGACCCACTTCGTGAATTGATTTCACCATTGCATAATCAATTGGGTCATCGACTATTCCTTTAACAAACACACCATCAATTTTTAAATAATCAACTGGCAGGTATTTTAAGTATGCGAAGGACGACAATCCAGTGCCAAAGTCATCGAGAGCAAAACTACAGCCTTTTTTATGTATGGCTTCAATAAAGGTAGTGGCATCAGTGAGGTTAGAGATAGCAGCCGTTTCTGTGATTTCAAAGCATATTTTCTCAGCTGGGATGTGGTAAAAGTTAAGACAATCGATCACTGTCTGCAAAAATCCAGGTGCCGTAAGTGATGGCCCAGATAGATTAATAGAACACAACTCAATTGCAGCCAGATGTTCTGGATGTCTAGACAAATAATCAAATTGGTTTTCAATCACCCATTTATCGATTTTTGTCATCAAATGATAACGTTCAGCTGCAGGCAAAAAAACATTCGGTGAAATAAGCACACCAGACTCATCTACCATACGCAATAGCACTTCGTAATGAAGACCAACGGTGTCGTTTGGAATATTTGGTTGGATAACTTGGGCGTACAAACAAAAGTTGTTATTGTCCAAAGCCGAATTGATCTTAGTTACCCACTGCATATCTCCATGAACCCTAGCCATGTCCAAAATACTTTCTGTGTAGATGCGGAAACAATTACGCCCCGCATCTTTTGCCGCATAACAGGCAATGTCCGCAGTACGAAGTAAATCGTTGGTATTTTTAATATTATCACTTATAGGTGTAATACCAATACTGACACTGATAGAGAATGGCCTTTCTTCCCATAGAAACCGATGCTGATTCACTCTATCAATCAGTTTTTGTGAAGTCTGTTTAGCGTTTTCGATATCACAATTTAACATCAAAATACCAAATTCATCTCCCCCTAAACGGGCTAACACGTCATGCCTACGAATATGCTTTTTTAGTATCCGACTTATTTGGCGCAATAGTTCGTCACCCGCGATATGCCCACAGGTATCATTAATAACCTTGAATTGGTCAAGATCAAGGTAACAAAATACATGCTCAGCATTTTCGATCTGTTTGGTTTCCATTGCTTGAGCTAAGTGACGTTCAAAACCTCTGCGATTGACCAAGCCACTCAATATATCGTGGTTAGCTTGATAGGTAAGTTCTTTTTGACTTGCATAAAGCGCTTGTTCTCGTTGTTGACGTTTTTGTATATCGTCATAAATGATGTCTAACAATCCATTAATTGAGTCACCTAAATCATCAAGCTCATTTTTATTCTTAATATTAATCTGAGGCAGATGGTTCTTACCGGGGTTGTTTACATCCAATTCATTGAGCGCTGCACCGATGGCAATTACTTTTTTTGTAGTTGTCCTATAAAAAATAAAAACAAGGATAAAAGCCAAAAGGATATTTCGCACCAGTCCAGACAAAAGAACCAACACAGAACGATCGACAAAACCCTCTGAGGCCAAAGCGGGATCAATATAAATGGTTAAATCACCAATATTTTCGCCACTTTTAAAATATAGAGGTTGGTCAAAACGTTTAGTTTTTCCAAATATCTCATACCCCTCGTTAATTTTTAGTTCCTCGCCATCAATAGATGTAAGCTTTGCGAGCACATCATGACTTTCATTGGTAATGGTTACCGATATAATAGAATGATATTGAAGAATACCTTTTGCCACTTCTTCGGCGGCGGGCGAGTCAAGGTGAAAGGAAGCGTCAGCTGCAGCAAACTGATTAGCCGCTAAAATTTCCGATGCAAACTGTTCTATTGCATCCTGTTCACGAACAAAATCAAGTCCAATCTGAATACAGCTGAGCAAAAAACCAACCACCAGCGTCACAAACACACTATTTTTGGTCAGTGTGTAAGACAGGCTGTCAGTAAAAGGTCGCTTGTTTTCTCTCATTGGGTATTGAGATCTTTTGAACTTGCTGAAAAGTGCTTTAATGCTTCGTTCCATAAGTTATCAATTCCGTTGCGGGTTCGCCGGTCAAGCTCAGGCATGAGCACGATTAAAGCTTCGGGTTCATTGAGGGATTTTGCGTAAAACCCTTGCTTCTGTATCTTGGAAGCAGTTTCAACTGTCAGCATATTAACGGGATTTGTGCTCAATGCTTCTACTAATACACTGGTCTGAAACTCAGAGCTGATAGTAAAATTTATCCACTCTTCAGCAATACGTTTTAGTTTTGGCTTGTTTGCGAGTTCTTGACTTAATACATGATTATCTATCCAACCAGGGACACCTTCTTTAGGATAAGCCCAC
Organism: Flavobacteriales bacterium; assembly: GCA_051276225.1. Classification (GTDB taxonomy): domain Bacteria; phylum Pseudomonadota; class Gammaproteobacteria; order Enterobacterales; family Alteromonadaceae; genus Paraglaciecola. The sequence goes on along the minus strand of JBNMPD010000119.1, from coordinate 4,543 downwards.
TTCCATATCTCACCACGCCTTTTTAACTCAGGTAGAGAAAAACCCCAGGAAGACGCTAATTTGTTCTGTAGTAAATCATTGGCGGTATCAACACCTATCCATAAAGATTTTGCGTTGCCTAACAGCGCAGCTAATTTCACTTTGAAGGCTTTATTGTTTAACCGGTCAAAATCACCCAAGGCGGTTTTTTCATAACCCATGGCTAGGGCCGAAAGATAAATATTAATCTCACCATAATCAGCGACACTGTATTGCCCCTTATATTTAGGGTCCCACAGCACATTCCAGCTCTGCGGTGCTTCATCAAAAACCTCAGTGTTATATACCAAGCCATAAGGTCCCCAAGCAAAGGGTAAACCATAGTGAACACTATCTTTCACTAAATGTGTTAGCTGCTTGAAAGACGGATTTAACTGCTGGTAGTTTGGTAAATTGTCGAGATTAAGTGGCAGTAATAGTCCTGAATCAATCATTTTAAAACGTTTATCGTTGATACGATTATGAGCGGGACTAACGATATCTGCTTTTTTTAAGCGTAAGGCCGCAAAGCCATCTTCTGCATCTTTAATATAAGCAACTTTTAAAATGACATCTATAGTGTATTTTTCAAATATAAACTGTCGAAATTTTTCTCGTTGAGTTTCGGGGGCATAACCTTCCCACACAAGCAGACGGAGTATCTGTTGGTTTTCTGCAAACACATAATCAGGAGCGAGAGTAAGCGATACTACAATGCAAATGACTGCGAGTTTTTGAACGATGTGTCCTAACATTGTTAATACAAACTCCATTTTTTAAGGATAATTTTATCGATTTTTAATTTATAAATTGAGGGTGCATGCACATTAGATGCGTTCAGCAAACTATACAAGTATTGATGAAAATATATGCTAAAATTTTAGAATAATAAAAAAATCTAGATTAAATACAAACTATTTAGGTATTCCCCACCTAAATATGAATACAAAGATATCAAACCACCAAAATTGGTCATAATAGTAAGCCAAAATATAATTCGAAATTTTCGTTTTTGCGATTTATGCCTAAATAATTGTTGTGCTACTGCAGCACCTGGCCAGCCACCGATAAGAGAAAAGAAGTGCAACGTGCTTTCTTTAGTTCGCCATGCACCGTGTCGCGCCTTTGATTTATCAAATGCATAGGCTAAAAAAGTAATAATGCTTAAACAAAAATAACCAAGAAGTAATTTTTGAGGAATGTGACCAATAAAGTATGCAGATGTGATCGCAGATAAAAACAAACATGACAAGTAAATTGATAATTTACTATTTTTTTTTGGCGCTTGTTTCAGTACTTTTTTCAGCGCTGTTTTTGCTTTTTCGTCTTTTAGCTTTTCACCCAAAAAAGTGGCATCGTTCGCGCAAATCCTGCCACTTTTATCTTTGCTAATTGAGAAAGTAATAATATCGTTAGTTTTTGGCGTTCGCTGTCTATTAAATAGTGCGGTTTTATGAATAAAAACGTTAGCGCTACACCCGTCTAGCTGAATAAAACCGAAGGCCTTCTCAGAGTTCCACTTAATAAGCTTTCCTTTGTATCTCATTCAACCTACTTCATGACTTCTAAGGCGTATTGGCCATTTATATATTACCAACCTATAAAAAATCACCGCGTTCTCAGTGTTCATAGTAAAAATAATGACAAAACTACTATTTTAAAAGGTATTACATATCTAAGTACGGGTATAACAATTTAATGCCTATGAACTTCCCTTAATTGCATTATTAGCTAATAGTAATTTTGCCTGTGCTTCCCAGGTATCAAACCCTCTTTCCTTTTCAAATTGCTTTAATGTCTCAATTTTACTCTCGGGAGTGTCAGCAATATCCTCAAGTATCGTGATGCCCTGTTCAGCTAACTTTTTTTGCATGACTGGCCCAATACCTTTTATTGAAGCAATAGTCGGTGTCTTAATCGTCGCTTTAGGTTGAGGTTTTGATACTGGGGTTTTATCTATGACTTTTACAGGTTTAGCTGATTTGACAGTTCCACTTTCATTTGAACTGATTTTTTCGGCTAGAACGTTGGGTAGTAGTTCCAACACTTTGTTTTTTACCGTGGACAGTGACGCTAAGCGCTCTTCGAATTCGGTCTGCAAATTAGCTAACCTTTTTTGGTAGTTTTCATCTAGTTCTTTAAGTAGTTTGAATGCTTTTTTACCCGATTTTTTACCCATCTTTTTAACTTTAGCACTTAAGCCTTCAACCTGACTTTCTAGCTCTTCTTTAGTAGATGTAAGTTTACTATCAATTTTTTTTAGCGTTGTAACACTTATAGTTTTATCTACTGTTCCTTTTTTTTCAGTTTTTTTATCTGCCGTTGCTTTTTTTGCAGTTGTTTTCTTTAAAGTTACTTTCTTTGCAGGTTTTTTTTCTGTCTTTTTCTCTACTTTTTTTTCTATTTTTTTTTCTGTTTTTTTAGTCATTGCAAGGCTCTCATTAATAATCATTGTTAAACAAAAAAGCTGAGTCTGAACTGGTTGAGATACTCCGCCCTTCTCTTTATGTGGAAAAAGACAGCGCTAGGCAGCTTTCTTTAAAGCTTTTTTAAGTTTCTTAATTTTACTTGCCTGCTTTTTCATTTTAGATTTTCTTGCTTTGATTTCGTTTTTGATAACGGTTATTTTTTTTGATGCTTTAGACATTTTATTTTTTCCTAGATGCGTAATTACTCAATTACATATTTTAATTTTCCGCTTTGTGTTCTGCCACAAAACGACGAATAAATTTTCTTAATTCTCGTGCAGCGCTAGTATCTAAGTCTTCGCATAGTGATACAAATTCGTCTCTCTCTTCACCATTAATACGGATAACCAATTGGCTATCCTTCTTACCTAACTTAGTTCGCTGTTTTTTGATCATTTAATATATGCTCACAATAAGGGGTTTGTGAAACCACCATGCTATTAAATGTATATACAAACAATATACTTTAACGTAAATCCTGTCAAACTTTGTATACAATACAACCCATGAACTTGCTGTTAGCTGCATAATAAATATCTAAATATTGCACTATTACATCAAGCGTTACAGAGCAATATAAGCGGCAAAACCTAACCAACTTAACCCCAGCAATACCCATGGCAAATATTTGGGAGGTGTATTAATTGGAACCTCTACTATGGTTTCAGTACTTTCATTATCTCGTTGCTTAATTTTTTGTTTACGCTGCTTATCTATCCCACGTAATTTTTTACCTTGCTGTTTTTTATACTCCACAATGCCCTTTTCAATACCTTGAGCAACCAACTTAGTTTGCTCTTTAGTTTGCCCCATTTTTTGTGTGCCTTTGGCCATTTGCATCGCTTGTATTTCAACTTCAGGTGATACTTTATTTTTCATTTATTGAATTTTACAGAATGAAATTTAAAATGGACCTTAACAGCCAAATCTCCCAGAAGCATCAGATTAAAATCAGAAACCGTCTTTTCGGTAACCATCACCTAAATTCAGCGTTGCCTGTCTTGAACACTGCCAGTGTTGAGCACTACTTGAATAAATACAAAAAAATAAATTCACCTCATATAACACTCGCTGTCGCATATAGTCACATATAATCGAACTGAGCCTTACGCAAAAAAGTGTATATCGCAACAATGCAATGGATCATGCTCTTCAGCAAACCATGTTGTTAAGCAGCAGTGCAACTAGTCTTGCATTTTCAGTGTATGAAAGCTGGTTATATCACCCTGAATTCGATCAGCAATGGCAAACCCAAACCATCAGTTATTTATACAAACAACATCAACAACAAGTGCGGTTAGTACTGACCAAAATTAATCAGCGTGGCTGTCGTTTATTATTGTTTATTGGAAATAACAGCATCCTGTCTAATTTGCCTCCACCTGTAAACAAGTGGTTTGACTTTCAAAGAGTATTGATCAAAGCAAATAGCATGCTTGAAGAAATAACCTTTCAGATTGAATGTCAAGGCACCCCATAATGTTTTGGTGATAGTGAACACATTGTACAAGTTATGATTAACATTCTTAAAAATGCCAAAGAGGTGTGTAAAACCGATACGGCTACTGTGCATATCAATGCTTATTATCAGCAAGATAGACAAGTTATTGAAGTGACCGACAATGGTCCAGGATTTGGTAACTTAGGCAATGTGATGACACCATTTTATACCACCAAAAAAAATGGTTCAGCTTTGGGGCTGCCTTTATGCGCAGGGATCGTCCGTAATCACGGTGGACAATTTAGCGTTGCTAATAAACATCAAGGTGGAGCCATGATCACCATGTCATGGCCATTAACCAGAATGAAAAGCCAAACCTAAGAAGTGCTTACTTCAGTTAAAATAGCCCTTCTGTGTTTTGCCCCAAAATAGCTAAAAACCTTAAACTGGCCAAGTATTTAATAAACCATGCAAGCTATTTAATTGGTGTAATTGTTGACGCTTCAGATTATTCAGATGGCTGTTCACATAATTGCGCAGAACGTTCTTTTAACAACCCCATCAACAACGCAGGTAAAAATGTTAAACTTAGCAAGGTCGATGAAAATATACCGCA
>JBNMPD010000118.1:0-9895 GCA_051276225.1 Flavobacteriales bacterium | reverse complement strand
GTTCTAAAAAACTACAACCACCCAAAAACTATACACAAGTGTATACAAGCTAGGGCAAACAAACCCGCCAACACATCGTCAACCATGATACCAAAACCGCCGTGAACGTGTTTATCTAGATAACTGATTGGCCAAGGTTTAAGAATATCAAAAAACCGGAATAACACAAAGCCAGCAAGTAAGGTCTGCCAGCTTAATGGTACTGCAAGCATAGTAATCAGCATACCTGCTACTTCATCCCAAACGATAGAAGAGTCGTCATGCACTTCCATGTCATCTGCGGCTTTCCCACATATCCAAATTCCCACCATGCTGACCAGTATCGTGACTATCAAATAAACATTAAAGCTACAGTAATGGGATAACAATACAACTAAAGGCAATGCTGCGAGAGTACCAAATGTACCTGGCATTTTTGCGGCCAAACCACTACCAAATCCTAATGCCAAAAAGTGCACAGGATTAAGCAAACTAACACGGCTGCGTATTTGTTTATCCATTACAGTGTTTCCCTTAGGTTGCAATCATTAGAAGTGTTCGTAACCTTTTTCGTTATATTCATAAGGTTTGTCAGCTAGGCGCAACTCCAACTTACCCACATTACCTGTCACATGTCCGATATACGTTGCATGAACATTAGCGCTGGCTAGAGTTGTTTCCAAATGGCCTTTTTGTTCTTCACTCACAGTGAACAACAGCTCATAATCATCACCTGCACTCAAGGCGTAGTCAATAGCCTGACTGAAAGCAACTGATTCTTTTAAGGCCTGTGAGATGGGTAGTTTATCAACATGTATTGTTGCTCCACATTGGGATGCCTTAAGAATGTGCTTTATATCGGAAACTAGACCGTCAGAAATATCGATACAAGAACTGGCAATACGCCTTAAACTGGTGCCAATTGATAGCCTAGGAGTGGGGTAATTCAGGCGATTAAGTAGATAATTTTGATGTTCCAGATCATCCAGCGCACATTTTTTTTGCGCAAGATGAAGACCTAATCCTGCATCACCTAAAGTGCCAGTGACATAGACTGAATCACCAGGTTTAGCTTTACTTCTGGTTAAAGCTTGTTCAAAAGGCACAAATCCTTGTGCCGTGATCGTTATAGCTAAAGGTCCCTGAACGGTATCACCGCCAATCAGTTGCACAGAGTAATAGACCGCATATTCTTGGAGACCATTAGAAAATTCCTCCAACCAATCTGCATCTATTGTAGGTAAACTCAATGATAAACTTATCCAAGCCGGTTCTGCCCCCATGGCAGCTAAATCACTTAGATTAACCGCGATAGCCTTTTGCGCAATCGCGTGGGCAGGCGTTTCAGCTAAGAAGTGAACACCACTTAACAAGGTGTCGGTAGTCGTAACTAAAGCTTGACCTTGGGGTATATGAGTAACAGCACCGTCATCACCAATACCAATTATCACATCTTTACGTTGAATACTTTTTGCTTTAAAAAAGTCTTCAATTACATTAAATTCTTTCATTAATACTAACTTTATTTGAATCAGGTGATAGAAAGTTGGCCACGCCTTACTTCAAAAAATTAGGACAACTCATCTTTACGCAGGGTCTTAATCGCTTTGTCTAAGACACCGTTGATGAATTTATGACTTTCTTCTGCACCAAAAGATTTAGCCAATTCAATAGCCTCGTTAATAACGACTTTATAAGGCACATCAATTCTGCTAACAAGTTCGTAAGTCGCTATCCTGAGAATGGCTTTTTCAACTGGATCTAGTTCCTCAGGCAGGCGCCCAAGGTAGGGTTTAAGCTTTTTATCTAGTTCAGCACAATCTTTTACTACTGCTCGCAATAGCTCCAAGAAGTACTCAGTATCTACTTTCTTCATGTCGTTACTGGTGACGATACTCAGTTCTATTTGCTCAACAGCATTTTTACTCATTTGCCAGGAATAAACAGCTTGTACTGCAAGTTCTCTGGCTATACGCCTAGCTTTAGGTTTCACCTATTTAGCCTCTTCAATATTAGCTAATACATTAACCATTTCTAGTGCGCTAATTGCGGCTTCTGCCCCTTTATTACCTGCTTTAGTACCTGAACGCTCAATAGCTTGCTCTATACTGTCGGTAGTGATCACGCCAAAAGAAATGGGGATCCCGCATTCAAGCGATACCTTGGCTAATCCACTGTTACATTCACCAGCAACAAACTCGAAGTGTGGCGTACCCCCGCGAATAACCGCGCCTAGTGCAATAATCGCATCATATTTGTTTTGTTCAGCAAGTTTTTTAGCGGCGAGAGGTAACTCATATGCTCCAGGCACACGAACCAAAGTAATATCTTGGTCGTTTACTTCGCCATGCCTTTCAAGTGCATCTAGGGCACCGTCTACTAAACTTTCAACAACAAAACTGTTAAAACGAGAAACGACAAGAGCAAACTTTTTGCCTGTTGCACGAATGTTACCTTCAATAATATTCATTTAAAAACCTTACTATAAAAATCGGCGCGTAGTTTAGCACAACTGTAATGGGAAACATTGTGAATTTTAGGTCTTAGATCTCGACATATTCAACCACTTCTAATCCATAACCAGACAAGGCATGGTATTTTTTAGGTTTGCTCATCAAACGCATTTTTTTAACACCCAAGCTGGCTAGAATTTGACTGCCTATACCCACAGTTCTAGATGAGCCAGTCCATGGCGCATTAGCAGGTTTTTCGCCCTTATCTTCGGCTTCAAATTGTTTGACCTGAGTGAGTAAGTCTTCATCTTTGCCTAGTAAGACTAAAATACCACCATGATCAGCAATATATTTAATTGCTTGTGGCAAACCCATGCTTCGAGAAATAGCACGTTGGGAACCTAATAAATCACTAAAGCTGTTGAGCAAATGCACCCTCACCAAAGCAGGAATGTCACTGTCAACTTCGCCTTTACACATAGCAAAATGTACTTGATTATCAATCACATCTTTGTATGTAATTAAATCAAACTCACCATATTCAGTAGGCAGTTTGCACTTTGCGACTTGTTGAATAGTGGTTTCGTTTAAATTTCGATATTCGATTAAATCAGCAATAGTGCCAATTTTCATATTATGTTTGGCTGCGAAGACTTCTAGCTCTGGGCGTCTGGCCATACTGCCATCTTCGTTAAGTATTTCAACAATGACCGATGCAGGTTCACAACCTGCTAATCGTGCTAAGTCTATGCCCGCTTCCGTGTGTCCTGCGCGGTTTAAGACACCCCCCTCTTTACCAATTAGCGGGAAAATATGCCCTGGTTGTACTATGTTACTAGCATTTACGTCTTTTGATACCGCTGCCAAAACAGTTTTAGCTCTGTCTGAGGCAGATATTCCTGTGGTAACACCTTCTGCCGCTTCGATCGACACAGTAAAGTTAGTTGAAAATTGAGCACTGTTATCGTCTACCATTAAGGGTAACTTAAGCGCTCGGCAACGCTCAGCAGTCATTGGTAAACAAACCAGGCCACGAGCATGAGTCACCATGAAGTTTATTGCTTCGGGGGTAACATATTCAGCGGCCATAATGAGGTCGCCTTCGTTTTCCCTGTCTTCATCGTCCATTAAGATAACCATTTTACCTTGGCGGATATCTTCGATTATCTCTTGAGTGCTATTTAATGGCATAATTTTTACTTCTTTTTAATTTTGTTAAAGGCGGTTTCATCTTTGAAGCAGGCCATTTCTGGTGAATTTTATTTTATTTCACATAGCCGTTTTATGCTAAAAACGCTATGCAGATATTTTTATTCTCATCACTTACTAGCAAACATAATATCTCAATAAACGGCTTTATGGTTAAGCTTATGATTTAATGCTTAATCCAATTATTTAATGGTTAAACAGCGCAGTCATTTTTATATCGTCACCTACTTGCCTAATATCAGTCCATCTGAGGTCAATAATCTGGTCCATCAATTCAATCTGCATTGTATCAAACAGATCTTGTCCAGCAGCTCCTATTAATTTGGGCGCTTGATATAAAATCAATTCATCAATAAGCTTATTTTGTAATAATGCTCCCGCAAGTTTCGCTCCCGCTTCAACCCAAATATGATTTAGCTGCATCTCACCTAACTTGCTCATCACTTTTTCTAAATCTAACTTATTTCCATTAAAAGGGGCTTGCCATTGACTCACATGCTTCTCAAATTGGTGTTTGTTATGTATTCCGTTAACAAGCAATACACCACCAGCAAGGTTATGTTCAAAAGGCTGCAAACAATTTAACGATGGTAACAACTGATTACGACCATCTAACAACACACGAAGGGGTTGACGTAAGTCTTTTGGCGCTAACACATTAGAACTTAAATTAAGCTCAGAATAACGCACGTTTAACATCGGGTTATCGGCAATCACTGTGCCAGAACCCGATAAAATGGCGCAACTTCTGGCTCGATGTCTTTGCACATCCTGTCTCGCAAGCGGGCCAGTGATCCATTGACTCAAACCATTTGCTAAAGCAGTTTTACCATCCAGACTTGCCGCTAACTTAACTGTTACCCAAGGTTTACCTGTGCGCATCCGTTTAATAAAACCACGGTTGAGTTGTTCAGCTGCCGTTTGCAACAAACCATGTTCGGTTTTGACGTCTGCTTCTAGCAATTTTTTTAAACCAGTTCCAGATACCACAGGATTCGGATCAACCATAGCAGCCACAACCCTAGTGACACCTGCGGCGATTAATAAATCTGCGCAGGGCCCGGTTCTGCCGTAATGACTGCATGGCTCGAGTGTGACAAAGGCAGTGGCACCTTTTGCATCAGTACCCGCTTGTTCTAATGCGTGCACTTCTGCATGCGGCGTACCCGCTTTTTTGTGCCAGCCCTCACCTATAATAACCCCTTCGTCATTACTGATAACGCAACCCACATTTGGATTAGGAGCCGTGGTAAATTCGCCACGTTTGGCTAACTGAATAGCCCTCGCCATCATTTGATGATCTGTTTTAGAAAATTGTGTCACGCGTTACCAATAATAAAGGGATCGAATAAAAATAATAACTAGAATGGAAACTAGTCGCCCATCCGTGCAATTTCTTCACCGAATTCACGAATATCTTCAAATGAACGATACACAGACGCAAAACGAACGTAAGCCACTTTATCGAGTTCTTTCAATGCATCCATAATCAGATTACCTAGAAATTCACTGCTAACTTCGCGCTCACCTGTGGCACGTAAAGAAGATTTTAGACGACTGATACACTGCTCCACTTGCTCAGTACTGACAGGTCGTTTTTCTAATGCGCGCTGCAAACCCGCTCGTAATTTATCTTCATTAAAAGGTTCACGAGAACCATCACGTTTGACTATCCGAGGCATCACTAATTCTGCCATTTCAAACGTAGTAAAACGTTCTTTACATACCGTGCACTCTCTTCTGCGTCTTACTTGGCTGCCATCAGCTACCAGACGGGAATCAATTACTTTCGTTTCTTGTATGGAACAAAATGGACAAAACATAAATAATTTCAATTTTAGGTAGGATACGCTAAATTAACAAAATTCTATTGCGAGTCATACAATAACCAATAAAAACCAATAAAAAAGCCGACACTTGCCGGCTTTTTTATATCAATCAAGCAAGGTCTTAAGCATAAACAGGGAATTGTTCACATAAAGCAACCACTTCACTTTTCACACGTTTGATCACAGACTCATTATTGATATTATCTAACACATCACAGATCCAATTTGCCACTTGTTTGGCTTGTTCTTCTTTAAAGCCGCGGCGAGTGATGGCTGGTGATCCAAGACGTAAACCACTGGTAACAAAAGGTGAACGTGGATCGTTAGGCACTGAGTTTTTGTTTACCGTGATATTGGCATTACCTAGTGCCGCGTCTGCATCTTTACCTGAATACTCTTTACCAATTAAATCTAATAAGAATAAATGGTTATCTGTACCACCAGAAACCACTTTATGTCCGCGTTCTTGTATCACTGCGGCCATAGCTTTAGCATTAAGTAAAACTTGCTGCTGATAAATTTTAAACTCTGGCTCTAGGGCTTCTTTAAAAGCAACCGCTTTAGCTGCAATTACGTGGCACAAAGGACCACCTTGGTTACCAGGGAATACTGAACTGTTTAACTTTTTATAAATAGCTTCATCACCACAAGCCGACAAAATCAAACCACCACGAGGTCCAGCCAACGTTTTATGAGTGGTGGTAGTCACAACATGGGCGTGAGGAAGCGGGCTAGGATAGACACCGGCAGCAACTAATCCTGCAACATGAGCCATATCTACCAACAAATATGCACCCACTTTGTCCGCAATTTCACGGAATTTTTGCCAATCAACAATGCCTGAGTAAGCGGAGAAACCCGCAATAATCATTTTAGGTTTATGCTCAATAGCTAAGGACTCGACTTGTGCCATATCGATTTCACCTGTTTCAGGGTGTAATCCGTATTGAAATGCATTATATGTTTTACCTGAAAAATTCACGTGTGAACCGTGCGTTAAATGTCCACCGTGTGCCAAGCTCATACCTAGTATTGTATCGCCTGCATTAACCAATGCCATAAATACAGCTGTATTAGCTTGTGAACCTGCATGGGGTTGTACATTTGCGTAATCACAACCAAACAATTGCTTAGCTCTCTCGATCGCTAAATCTTCTGCAATGTCTACGTACTCACAACCGCCGTAATAACGTTTATATGGATAACCCTCTGCGTACTTATTGGTCAATTGGGAGCCCTGAGCTTCTAAAACACGCGGACTACAATAATTTTCAGAAGCGATCAGCTCAATATGATGCTCCTGACGTTGGTTTTCATCTTGAATTGCTTGATACAATTCTGGGTCAAAATCAGCAATATTCATATCACGTGTTAGCATCTGTTTTCCTCAACATAAGCGGTTATTAAAACTGGGCAGGCACACCCAAAATAAACAGAGTGTAGTTTAGTTATTTTAAACAATTTGTATAGTGATATTGTGCTATGAGAAACAACAAAATGTTGTAACGCTTTTTGAACAAAATCTTTTAATAATTACAGCGCTTCGATCGAACCCGGAAAGTGCACTCCAATTTGCTTACGAATATGATCCATGACGCTAAGCACCTCTATGCTGTCGGTATGTGACATCAAATCACTGCATTGCATGTTTCGCTCGATGCACTGCATGCTTTCTTCAATTTGATACTCAAATCCGTTAATTGGATGAGGTATATTGATACTCTTAACTAACTTCCCGTCACGATAGATAGAAGCAGTATCAGTATCCCAAAAACATGCCGCTAGATTGACATAACCTTCAGTGCCAACAATTCTCATGGTGTTGCTTGTTTGAGATAACATAGAGCAAGTAAATTGTGAATAACGTCCAGATGGATAATGCATATTTGCCACTACGTGGCCATCAACATTTTGATCAGTTAAATGTCCCATAGCTTCCACTTTATCAGGGTGCTCTTGAAGAAAAAACTGACTAACAGTAATACTATATATACCTAAATCAAGGAGTGAACCACCAGCAAGTTCAGCCTTAAGCAAGCGACTCTTTTCTTTATTTTGAAATGCAAAGCCAATTTCTGATTGAATGTATTGTATATCACCTATTATACCTTCAATTAAAAGTTGCCTAATTTGTGATAAACAAGGCATAAAACGGCTCCACAATGCCTCTTGCAACAGCAAGTTTTTACTGTGAGCTAACTCGACTAATCTTTGCATTTGTTTGGCGTTCACTGTGCAAGGTTTTTCAACTAATACATGTTTACCTGCTTCTAAGCACATTTTTGCTTGTTGGTAGTGAAAGTTATGAGGGGTCGCAATATAAATAATATCAATATCAGGATCAGCTAACATTTGTTGGTAATCTGAGTATGTTTTCTCAATCTGATAAGTGTTAGCAAAATCGGTTGCCCGCTCTTTTGAACGACTGGCGACTGCCAATATTTTACCTTTTTTAGACGACGCGATTGCTTTTGCAAATGTATTAGCAATATTCCCAGGACCGATGACACCCCAATTAAAACTTTGCATGTTTTTCCTCGTTAACAACACAATTAAATAAAAATACCACGATAAGTTAAGTTAAATCGCATCAATTATTCATAAAAAGACAAACTAAAAAAAACACAATGCCTTTTACCCAGTGCCTCACTGAATTACACTACTAGCAACTTAACTCAAAAAAGACAGTTATGGCTCAATACGTTTACAGCATGCTTCGTGTCGGTAAAGTGGTTCCGCCCGGCAAACATATCTTAAAAAATATTTCACTCAGCTTTTTTCCAGGAGCCAAAATCGGCGTATTGGGTTTAAACGGTTCTGGTAAATCCACCTTACTAAAAATCATGGCTGGCATAGATACTGATATTGAAGGTGAAGCTATACCTCAAACTGGATTAAAAATTGGCTATTTACCCCAAGAGCCTCAATTGGACGAAAGCAAAGATGTGCGAGGTAACGTTGAAGAAGCAGTAGCTGATGTAGCACATGCTCTAAAACGTATCGATGAAGTCTATGCTGCCTATGCTGAGGAAGACGCTGACTTTGATGCTTTAGCAAAAGAGCAGGGTGAGCTAGAGGCCATTATTCAAAGTAAAGATGGGCACAACCTCGAAAATGCTTTAGAACGCGCAGCAGATGCTTTACGCCTGCCACCTTGGGATGCTGACGTCAGTAAATTATCAGGGGGTGAGCGCCGCCGCGTTGCTTTGTGTAAATTACTGCTCGAAAAACCAGAAATGTTATTACTCGACGAACCCACTAACCACTTGGATGCAGAATCAGTGGCTTGGTTAGAACGTTTTTTACATGATTATGAAGGCACAGTGGTAGCGATTACTCACGACAGATACTTCCTTGATAATGTAGCAGGCTGGATACTTGAGCTTGACCGTGGCCAAGGAATTCCTTGGGAGGGTAACTACTCATCTTGGTTAGAGCAAAAAGATGCACGTCTCGAGAAAGAAGAAAAAACTGAGAGTGCCAGACAGAAATCTATAAAAACCGAACTAGAATGGGTACGTTCCAATGCTAAAGGCCGTCAGTCTAAAAGTAAAGCGCGTATGGCGAGATTTGAAGAGCTCAATACAGGTGATTATCAAAAACGTAATGAAACCAATGAGCTCTTTATTCCACCTGGCGAACGTTTAGGCGATAAAGTGATTGAGGTAACGGGCCTTAAAAAGTCCTATGGTGACCGACTGTTAATTGATGACCTGACTTTCAAAATGCCCAAAGGTGCCATAGTGGGAATAGTCGGCCCTAACGGCGCAGGTAAATCAACTTTATTCAAAATGCTCAGTGGCAACGAACAGCCTGATGCCGGTAAAATTGATGTAGGTGAGTCGGTTCAGCTAGCCAGCGTCGATCAGTTTCGCGATCACATGAACGATGACAATACGGTGTATAAAGAAATATCTAATGATTCAGACGTTATTCGTATTGGAAACTTTGAACTCAATAGCCGCGCATACTGTGGACGATTTAATTTTAAAGGTTCAGATCAACAAAAGTTTATGAAAAACTTATCAGGTGGTGAGCGAAACCGAGTACATTTAGCTAAATTATTGAAAGCGGGCGGCAACGTATTGCTTTTAGATGAGCCCACCAATGACTTAGATGTTGAAACGTTGCGCGCCTTAGAAAACGCCATTTTGGAATTCCCAGGTTGTGCCATGGTTATTTCCCATGACAGGTGGTTCTTAGACAGGATAGCCACACACATAATGGATTATCGTGACGAAGGAAAAATCAACTTCTACGAAGGCAATTATACCGATTACGCAGCATGGTTAAAAGCCACTTATGGAACAGACGTGGTTGAACCTCACAGATTAAAGTATAAAAAGATCAGTAAGTAACGAGTAATACACAGCAAAAAGGCGCGTTTAGCGCCTTTTTATTTTTTATTTTTTATTTTTTATTTTT
>JBNMPD010000117.1:0-9988 GCA_051276225.1 Flavobacteriales bacterium | reverse complement strand
CATCAGATATTTGCGGGATCAGTCGACTGGCCTTATCACCCTGTATTGATAGAAGCTTTTCTGGTTTCGCTCCATACCAATAGCGATCAGGTGTAGCCGTTTTGTATTCCCGCAGCGCAGGCAGGCCAGTCTTTACTCGCCAACCCACTACCTCGTAAACCGTATACTCCGACGCATCTTGAGGCTTCACTGCTATCCAAGTATGCACTGCAAACCAACCTCGCCAACTAAAAGCATTGGCTGCATACACCTCAATTACTGCATTATTTTGTTTTAAAGGGTCAACGGAAATACCAGCAGGTTCGCGGCTAGCAGTGCGCCAATTGGAATTAGTACACGCAGTTAATAAGCCAACCAGTAACAGAATAACAATACTTTTTTTCAATGTTTGAACCTCAGTTATACATTCAGTTTACTCGCTCGTCCAAAGATCTATTTGTCGCATTTTCCAATTTCACAAGACAAAGTAAAACGGCTTAACATTGCATCATACGTTAATAATTTACCAAACTGATTGGCTTTCGCTTGAATAAACCCTGCCAAGTTGCTGCCTACATTTCCAATGATTGGCCAGCTGGGAGGAGGAGAAAGCCATTCCCTTGGAGTCTTCATATGGCTTCTATCTGAAGAAAATAACGTGACAAACTCATTCGAAGGTACTAAGCGAAACAAAGGCGTTTCTTTTTCTGAAAGTAAGCGTTCATCGACAAAGGACTTGCTAAAATATGATCCTACATCACTATTAAAAGGCAGTGTTGTATCAAAGTCGAATATTTGATTATTTTCACCTAAAACTAACAAAACCACATGGTAGTCCCAAAAAATAGGTAAATCAGGGTGCCCAGAAGCACGTTGATTCAACATTGGGAATGCATCACCTTTACTAAAGATAAAAATAACATAACTATTCTGAAGATGATTTTGTTGACATAAATGCCAAATATTTTCTTCACAATAGGCAGTTTGATAAGCAAAATCTTCTCGCTTAAGGCGATATAGTTGCATCTTTAGTTCTTACTCCAACTTTCTGATATTAAAGCTTATGAATACTGGTATGAAGCACAACAACTAAGGCATAAATCAAACAAATAATCGCCAGAGTCGAAGGCCATGTGAAGGCTTCTCAATATTGATTAAAATCCTCAATTTTATATGGATGTTGTGACATCTCCTTCACGCATAAATTTCCACATACTTCATTATTACAGGGCTTTTTTGTCTACAGATGCCATTATTTTCCAGGGGTTATATTTTGCACAACCAAGATCTAGATATTCCTGCTCATTCCAGTAGTCATCTCCTGAATTGATTTTAAGAAACAGCTCTGCATGTGTTCGACAGCGTACCTTTAAATCGACAATATCCGTGTCTTCGGCCAGACGCTGTTTGAGCATCGCTATAGTCATAGGTTCTCGGCTCATGTTAGATCCACCACTGCTGGTAGAGTCCAAAATCATAAGGTTGGGGCCACTGTTATTCCAAGCGTTCCACTGTGAAAGATCGCCATTACGGCCGCTTGCAGGATCACCCGTGGTAGCAAATTGAGACCAGTAGCTGCGCATTTCTCTGGCCAGCTCATCGCGACCTGGACTGTTTTCCTCGTTGTAGAAACCGGGAACCAGAATGCCACCATCGAAGTCATCAAACACAAAAGCGACTTCCATGCCGTGACCCGCACCAATAAGCGTTGAATAATCGACTAGCCAGCTTTTCGCGCCCTCATCCCAATCCCAACGATAAGCATAAACTGCTTGTTTTGAATTGGCAGAGATGACAGCAGCCACTTCATCTACTGCTCTTGCCTTCCAAGCGTCAGAGATATAAGCCGATGTCCGGTTGTATGCGTCGATATCCTTGATGTGCGGAAGAAAACCAAAGCGGCGTTCAACAAAGTTGGGGTCTTGAGCCATAAATAATTTTGCCTCATCCCGGTTGCTTCCTGTCATCAGTGGTACATCGTTGTATCGTTCAGGTGACTGAAAAACGGTAAGTAGGGACTCCTTAGGCAATATTGTTCCGTCACGCAAGTTTTGCGGAGCACGATACATACCAGCCCCACCGCTGATCCCCTTGAGTATTTGCTCTGGACTGCGAGAGTGCATGAATACCATGATTTCTTCATCAGACAGAGCAAGTTGAGCGACCTTCGCAGTCTTGCGGTCTCGTGCCTTACCCGCGTGCTGCAATTGCATTGATAACCACTCTCGTGAGCTAAGCGCTTCACCGGGTTGCTCGTCATGGGTGAAATTTTCAGCTCGCCACAATGGTGTGGTGCTTGTTGAACCGCTTTGAGCAATAGCACGGTGGAAAAGTCCCTTGGCCGGTGGAGAAGCCATCAGTGAATATACATTGAGACCGCCTGCTGACTCGCCAAAAATAGTTACATTGTCTGGATCACCGCCAAAACTCGTAATATTTTTCTGTACCCATTCCAGTGCGGCGATCATATCGAGATTGCCGTAATTGCCCGATGCATCGCTGGCGCTGCGACCCTCACCACGTAGTGCGGGATGACTCATCCAGCCCAATAGTCCAAGACGATAGTTGATAGTAACAAGCACCACATTTTCGCCACCTGCGAGACGATGGCCAGGATAGGTGTTAGCCGTACCAATCGAGTTGCCACCACCATGGATCCAGAACATCACAGGTAGGCCCTTAGAATCAGTATCGCTGTTGTTTCGCGGAGCCCACACGTTTAAATATAGACAGTCCTCATTACCTACTACCTGACCTACCTCTCCAGTGGTGCCAACCAAAGGTCCCCAAAGTTGCACGCAAGCGTTCCCGAAGGCAATTGCTTCGCGATTTTTTTGCCAAGGTTCAGGAAGTCGTGGGGCTGCCCAGCGGAGTTCACCCAAGGGAGGTGCCGCAAACGGAATGCCAAGCCAGCCGAAGGTGTCGTCCTGATCTGCAAAACCTACAACTGGGCCAGCTATAGTGTCTCGAATTGCCTCAGGTAAGGCGATACGGTCCATGGGTTGTGGTGCAGGTTTTTGCCATAGATATATGGCAATAACGCTAACGATGCAAACAAATACAAGCAGTTTAAACTTCACGGGGCTATTCTCTTTATGATTTTACTAAGAGTAATATATTTTCTGGCTCTAATTAACAGGTTATCAATTTTAATTAATTGCAAAGCAACAAAAAACCGGCGAATGCCGGTTTATATTCTTACATTATACCTTGAATCGAGCGAAGACCTTATTGAAGCTATGAGCTTAGATCAGTTAATACAATAATCCGTAAACTTTACGACGATACTTCGATTTCAAAGGATCTCCATCAGGCAAAGCATTAATCATATCTAAGGTAAGTTTCTTCGCATCACCAAAATTAAGCTCTTTATATAAAACCGACAAAATCAGCTCTAAAGCTTCTTCTATTTGATTGGCTTGATGCAATTGCACAGCAAGCTTCACTTTACTATCTAAATCGTCAGGAGTTTTCGCCATTTGTTCTTGCAAAGCCTTGATTTCAGGTGAATCAGCCGCTTGTTCAGCTAATTCTATTTTACCTAAAATACTATTGTACAAAGCGTCTTGATCGACCAAACCAATTGTTTCTAATAAGGCTTTAGCTTGTTTTAATTGACCTAGCTCAACTTGGCAATCGGCGAGTAACAATTTGATGTCAGCGCGATCAATATTCATATCATAAGCTTGTTTGAGCACGGTATAAGCTTGCTGATAATCGCCTGCGCTGACTAATTCAACCGCTTGTTCATATAAAGCGTCTTCTGGCTTGGGCAAGTGTTTTTCGAAGGTGGCTATAATTTCTGCTTCAGTTTGTACACCAGCAAAACCATCAATAGGTTGACCTTCTTTTACCAAAATCACTGTGGGTAGGTTTTGCACACCAAATTGCCCAGCGATTTCTTGTTGCTGCTGGCAATCAACACGCGCATGGATCAAGTGACCGCTGAATTTAGCGGCTACATTAACTAAAACTGGAGCAAGTTGCTGGCTTGGTTCATAACCCTCTGCCCAAAACTCTACCATCACTACTTGAGTTATCGAGTCTTGTAATATGACTTGCTGGAAATTTTCAGGGGTAACATTAATCGCGTTATTCATAATAGAGTCCGTATACTTTTACTTACACTTTTGATGGGGCCAAATCATTGAAACTCAAGCTAATCTTTGATTTAGGTATAAATATAAACTGTCGCCCGATAGACATCTTCTGTGTATTCGTTATGCTAAAATTATATTTAAACATCAAGTTAAATGCTAACCGACATGACTCAACAAACACCTTCTCAATTTAATAGCTTTGCCAAGTTTTATCCTTATTACCTGTCTGAACATCAAAACCTGACCTGTCGTCGTTTGCATTTTATTGGTTCTTCTTTGATATTAGTTTTGCTAGCTTACACTACTATAACTGAGCAATGGGTGTTGTTATGGTTGGTACCAGTTTTAGGTTATGGCTTTGCTTGGGCAGGGCATTTCTTTTTCGAACACAACAGGCCTGCAACATTTAAATATCCGTTTTACAGCTTGTTAGGTGATTGGGTCATGTTTAAAGATATGTTGTTTGGCAATATAAAACGCTAATCATTTACTTCACACTAACTATTTTATCTCAAATACTGGTAAACCAGCTTCGAATGCCTGCTTTTTTTAATGTCAACATGATTTGATTAAAAAAAGTACAAAATTGTTTGTTTACTAGCCTTTCCAATACAACAAAAAACCCTTAGACTTGCGCCCCGTTTTAGAGCAAGGTCAATTTTTGCACAATTAAATATGAAGGATAATCATTTTACATTATGCAGATTGGTCCATATGCGTTAGAAAACAATTTGATACTGGCTCCTATGGCCGGAGTGACAGACAGACCATTCAGACAATTGTGTAAACGTCTTGGGGCAGGTTTGGTGGTATCAGAAATGCTCTCCTCTAATCCTAGGGTTTGGAATTCAGATAAATCCAAACAAAGAATGAACCATGAGGGTGAGGAAGGTGTGCGCTCAGTGCAAATTGCGGGCTCAGATCCTGAATTAATGGCACAAGCGGCACAATTTAATGTAGCTAATGGCGCGCAAATTGTTGATATCAATATGGGTTGTCCGGCTAAGAAAGTGAATAAAAAGTTAGCGGGATCAGCATTGCTGCAAGACCCACCGCTGGTTGAGAAAATCATTCAAGCGGTAGTAAAAGCTGTAAATGTGCCTGTTACCTTAAAAATACGCACAGGTTGGGATGTCGAAAACCGCAATGGGCTATTAATAGCTAAAATTGCTCAGGACAACGGCATCCAATCATTGGCGGTGCATGGTCGCACCAAAGCCTGTATGTACAAAGGCGACGCAGAATACGACACCATTAAGGCTATTAAACAAGCCGTGTCGATACCTGTTGTTGCTAACGGTGATATTACAAACGCGCACAAAGCTAAGCACGTTTTGGAATACACCGGCGCAGATGCGTTGATGATCGGTCGTGGAGCTCAGGGTCACCCTTGGATTTTCCGCGAGATCCTTCACTATCTGCAAACTGGCCAAGTACTGGCTGCACCTAGTATTGACGAGGTGAGCAGCGTTTTGCTTGAACACGTCGACAATGTCCATCAGTTTTACGGTGGTATAAAGGGTTGCAGGATTGCCCGCAAGCATGTGGGTTGGTATTTGGCCGAACACGACCAGCAAAGGCTGTTCCGTGCACAGTTTTACGCCATTGAAGATGCAGGGCAGCAACTTGATGCGTTAACTGTGTACTTTAATAAATTGGCAGGCGAATCAGGACATTCATTTGTGTCTGAGCTAGTTTCACCTGCTGCTTCATATGACTAACTTAAAAGAGCAAGATTGTATATGTTCGAACAAAATGTAACTTCTCCATTTACCACTACGGTAACGACTCCTTCGCAAACTCAGGCTCAAAAGCCTCTTCGCGATTCTGTTAAACAAGCGGTAAACAAGTATCTAAAACAACTTGATAACACCAACATCGAAAACTTATACGAGCTAGTCATGGCCGAAGTAGAAGCGCCAATGTTAGAAGAAATAATGACTTTCACACGCGGCAACCAAACTAAAGCGTCAACTATGTTAGGTATCAACCGTGGTACCTTACGTAAGAAGCTAAAACAATACGGCATGAACTAAAATTATTGCCTAAATTAAAGAGCACCTTAATGGTGCTCTTTTTGTTTGTGTTGACCATGACCAAATAGTCAACAAACAACCATACGAATTAAATTGCCAAAATCTTTACCACTTAAAGTGGAACAATCATGGAACCAACATGCAACAAGACTTACCAGCAACACCTATTCGTCGCGCACTATTAAGCGTATCTGATAAATCCGGCCTACTTGAGTTTGCCCAATTTTTAGCCAGTCAAGGTGTAGAGCTAATATCTACCGGCGGCACCGCAAAATTACTCAGCGACAATGGCCTAACCGTTATTGAGGCGTCAGATTATACTGGCCACCCTGAAATTATGGATGGTCGGGTTAAAACCTTACACCCAAAAATCCATGGTGGCATCCTGGCTCGCCGCGGGCAAGACGAACAAGTCATGGCTGATAACAATATTCTGCCTATCGATTTAGTGGTAGTGAACTTGTACCCCTTTGCAGCCACCGTTGCCAATGACGATTGCAGTTTGGAAGACGCGATTGAAAATATCGATATCGGTGGTCCTACTATGGTCCGCGCCGCAGCTAAAAACCATAACGATGTCACTATTATAGTGAATGCCAAAGATTACGTGCGTGTTACAACAGAAATGCAAGCTAACAGCAATACAGTCACCAAAGCCACTCGTTTTGACCTAGCTATAGCTGCATTTGAACACACGGCTGAATACGACGGCATGATTGCTAACTACTTTGGTGCCATGATTGAATCAAGTGAATGTGAAACAGATTGCGGTCACCATCACAGCGAATTTCCGCGTACTTTCAATATGCAATTCACTAAAAAGCAAGATTTGCGTTACGGCGAAAACAGTCATCAAAGTGCTGCGTTTTATGTTGAAAATGATATTCAAGAAGCATCGGTTGCTACAGCGACTCAGCTACAAGGTAAAGAATTATCTTTTAACAATATTGCCGACACTGATGCAGCGTTAGAATGTGTCAAAGAATTTGATGGTCCCGCTTGTGTGATTGTTAAACACGCTAACCCTTGTGGCGTAGCGTTAGGCGATGATATTTTAAGCGCCTATAAGCGCGCCTATAAAACTGATCCAACCTCAGCTTTTGGTGGCATTATTGCCTTCAATCGCGAGCTAGATGCCGCCACGGCACAAGCCATTGTTGACCGCCAATTTGTTGAAGTCATTATTGCACCCTCTATTAGTGATGCTGCGATCGAGGTAGTATCTGCTAAGAAAAACGTACGTTTATTAGCATGCGGAGATTGGCAAGGCCAGTTGACCGAAGGGCACGACTTTAAGCGTGTTAATGGCGGTCTACTAGTCCAAGATCGCGATTTTGGCATGGTCGAAGAAGACGAATTACAAGTGGTCACTAAAGTGAAACCCACTGAAAAACAGTTAAAAGATTTGATGTTCACGTGGAAAGTAGCCAAATACGTTAAATCAAACGCTATTGTGTATTGTAACGACAGCATGACTATTGGTGTAGGCGCGGGGCAAATGAGCCGTGTCTATTCTGCCAAAGTGGCTGGCATTAAAGCAGCTGATGAAGGTTTACAAGTTGAAGGCTCGGTGATGGCGTCTGATGCGTTCTTCCCGTTCCGTGATGGTATTGACGCTGCAGCGGCGGCTGGTATCAGCGCTATTATCCAGCCGGGCGGCTCGATGCGTGACCAAGAAGTTATCGATGCCGCAGACGAACATGGTATTGCCATGGTCTTCACTGGCATGCGTCACTTTAAACACTAATCCCTTAGATCTAAAAACGCAGTTAAGGTCAAAAATATTGACTGCGTTTTTTGTTAACTCTGAGGTCCAATATCGATACAATCTGCCGGGACACTTTTTACACACTAATTTGCACATTAATGAGAGAATATTATGCTTAAAAAAGCCTTAAAAGTTGCTGTTGCCTTATCTTTACTCAGTTGCACCCACGTTTTTGCTGACAACATCAGTGAAGCAGTAAATAACGAAAACCGCTCGGTTAAAGAACGTTCTCGGGATGAATATCGCCACCCTCAACAAACATTGCGCTTTTTCGATGTTCAACCCGATATGGCGGTTGCTGAAATATCGCCTGGTGGCGGTTGGTACAGCAGTATTCTTGCACCTCTTTTAAACCAGAAGGGTCAGTTTTATGCAGCGCATTTTTATATACAAGAAGGTGGCAACGCATACTACAAAAAATCTCTCGATGGCTTTATGCAAAAGATTAGTCAAAATCATAGCTACAAAAATACTAAGGTGACGGCATTTCACCCTACTAAAGCTATGGATTTTGCACCTGCAAACTCACTTGATAGAGTACTGACTTTTCGCAACGTACATAATTGGTATATGCAGGCTGGCCAAGAAGGGATTGATAGTGCATTTTCAAGCTTTTTTAAAGCGCTCAAAAAAGGCGGTGTGTTAGGTGTAGTTGAACATAAGCTACCCGAAAATTTGGCTGACGAAGCACAAAAAAGTTCAGGTTATATGAAACAGTCGGTGGTGATTGCCGCCGCTGAAAAAGCAGGATTAACATTACTTGCTAGCAGTGATGTTAATTTTAACCCACTCGACACCACTGAACATGAAAAAGGCGTATGGACTCTGCCTCCTGGATTACGTTTGGGCGAAAAAGACCGAGCAAAGTATTTAACCATCGGTGAAAGCTCTCGTATGACATTAAAATTTATTAAGCCTTAAATAAAAACTAAAGAAAAGCAGACCCTATGAATGTATTAATTATTGGCGGCGGTGGTCGCGAACATGCGCTAGCTTGGAAAGCAGCGCAATCGGCAAAAGTATCACAAGTATTTTTAGCACCAGGTAACGCTGGAACAGCACTTGAAGATAAACTCACCAATGTTGATGTGGATGCAGAAGACGTACCTGCTTTGCTTGCTTTTGCTGAACAAAACCAAATAGATCTAACCATAGTGGGACCAGAAGTGCCATTAGTGTTAGGTGTTGTGGATGCGTTTCAAGCCAAAGGGCTAAAAATCTTTGGACCTTCTCAAGCGGCAGCCCAGCTAGAGGGTTCAAAAGCCTTTACCAAAGACTTTTTAGAACGTCATAATATTCCTACTGCTGACTATCGAAACTTTACCGAAATCGAACCTGCTCTTGCCTATGTGCAACAAAAAGGTGCACCTATCGTGGTCAAAGCTGACGGACTAGCCGCGGGTAAAGGTGTCATTGTCGCGATGACATTGACCGAAGCAGAAGATGCTATTCGTGACATGTTAGCGGGTAATGCTTTTGGTGAAGCCGGAAACCGAGTAGTCATCGAAGAATTTCTGGATGGTGAAGAAGCTAGCTTTATTGTGATGGTCGATGGCAAAAACGTTTTACCTTTTGCCACCAGCCAAGATCATAAACGTGTTGGTAACGGTGACACTGGCCCAAACACCGGTGGCATGGGTGCTTATTCACCTGCACCAGTTGTCACAGCCGATATTCACCAGCGCGTTATGCATGAAGTGATTTATCCCACTGTGAAAGGCATGGCTGCTGAAGGTAATACTTACGTAGGTTTTTTGTATGCTGGTTTAATGATCATGGCCGATGGCACACCTAAAGTGATTGAATATAACTGCCGCTTTGGCGACCCAGAAACTCAGCCAATCATGATGCGTTTACAGTCTGACATAGTTGAATTGGTTGAAGCGGCCTTAGATGGCAAACTTGACCAAATTCAAGCAGAGTTTGATTCAAGAGCTAGCGTAGGTGTGGTAATTGCTGCGGGGGGTTATCCAGCAAACTACGGCAAAGGTGATGTGATTGACGGTTTGGAACTTGGCAATGCCAATAGCAAAATTTTTCATGCTGGCACTAAAAACATTGATGGCAAAGTCATAACCAATGGTGGCCGCGTACTGTGTGCGACT
>JBNMPD010000116.1:0-10041 GCA_051276225.1 Flavobacteriales bacterium | reverse complement strand
GTAAACTGTCACCCATTCTTCAGTAAAGTAATGTTCACTAAAGGATTATTCTTCGTAAATCCGTTAAATTTGCAGCAACTTCGGTAGAGAAACGCGCACCTACTGCGCCATCAATAACCCGGTGATCATAAGACAGGCTTAACGGTACCATAAGTCTAGGTATAAACTCTGTACCATTCCACTTAGGTTTCATCTCTGATTTAGACACGCCCAATATAGCAACTTCAGGGGCATTAACAATAGGTGTAAATGCTGTTCCGCCAATACCACCTAAACTTGATATGGTGAATGTACCACCTTGCATATCGGTTGCTTTTAACTTGCCTTCACGCGCTTTAACTGATGTTTCTATCAACTCTCGTGAAAGTTGTTCAATACCTTTTTTGTTTACATCTTTGATAACAGGCACCACTAGGCCATTGGGTGTTTCTACCGCGATACCAATATTTATAAATTTCTTAAGTATTAAACTTTCGCCATCGTCAGATAATGATGAGTTAAAGGCAGGGTATTTTTCCAAAGCCTTAGCGACTGCTTTCATCACGAATACGAGAGGCGTGATTTTTAAACCCGACTTAGTCTTAGCGTGATAAGTATTTTGTTCTTTACGGAAAGTTTCAATATCAGTGATATCCGCTTCATCAAACTGTGTAATATGCGGAATAGTAGCCCAATTACGGTGTAAGAATGGACCAGATATTTTCTGAATGCGGGTTAAAGGTAATGTTTCAACTTCACCGAATTTAGCATGGTCAACAGGCTTAACACTTGCAATGTGTAATACATTATCAGCGCTAATCGCGTCACCACCTACCGCGTTGCCGCTAGCTGAACGAGGCTTAGCTAGCTCTGCTTTCACATAGGCTTGCACGTCTTCTTTGAGAACACGTTTTTTAGGGCCTGTAGCTAGAACAAGACTTAAGTCGACACCAAGTTCTCTGGCTACTCTGCGCACTGAAGGAGAAGCATGGGCTTTTCCGCTAATAGTGGGGGTAGGTTCAGTTGGAACTGGTGCTGGTTTTGTTGGTGCTGATGCTGATTCCGGTTTCGGTGCTGCTTCCGGAGCTTTGGCGTCAGCTGCTTGTACTTCGTCGGTTTTAGGCACGGATACAGTAGAAGCGACGCTGGCTGTTTCAAGTTTAATCACAAGAGTGCCTTGCTTTACTTTATCGCCAGTAGAAATATAGACTTCTTTGACTGTTCCAGCGTGAGTGGATGGTACATCCATTGTGGCTTTGTCTGTTTCTAATGTAATTAAACCGTCTTCTAGCTCAATAACATCACCCACAGAGACCATTACATCGATAACATCAACTTCGCCGTCCTCGCCAATATCAGGTACCGCCACATCCACTAATACACTTGCACTGTTCGTCGCAGCAGGCTCAACTTGGCTTGGTGTTGCAACAGGTGTTTCTGGAGCTGGTGCTTCCGCATCCGCTGCAGGTGCTTCAGATGTTGCTGGTGTTTCTTCTTCAGCAGAAGCGGTTGCTCCTAGTGTTTTAATTTCACCTATCACATCACCTTCTTTTATCTTGTCACCCACTTTGATCGATAAACTGGCTAGTTCACCTGCAAAAGGCGCCGGTATATCCATCGATGCTTTATCCGTTTCAACGGTAACAATACCTTCGTCGGCTTCAATCGTGTCGCCAACGGCAAAACAAATTTCAATTATTTCAACTTCTTCGCCACCTACATCGGGGACTAGAATTTTTTGAATATCAGACATATGTAAAACTCCTTATCTAGTCGCCGTTAGGCGTAAAGTGGGTTAAGTTTGTCGGTATTGATGTCGAAGCGTTTAATGGCTTCAGTTACAACCTTCTTGTCAATCTCGCCACGTTTAGCTAGTTCATATAAAGAGGCAACCACCACGTAGGTTGCGTTAACTTCAAAGTGTGTACGTAAGTTAGCACGGCTATCACTGCGACCAAAACCGTCAGTGCCTAAACAACGATAATCAGTGTCGATAAATGCACGCACTTGGTCAGAATAGCCTTTCACATAATCAGTGGCTGCAATAGCAGGGCCTGCATCTTTAGTAATGATTTTGCTGATATAAGCAGTTTTAGTATCCGCTTCAGGGTTCAGCATATTCCAACGTGCAGTGGCTTGTCCTTCACGAGCTAATTCGTTGAAAGAGGTAACAGAATAAACATCAGAAGATATGTTGAAGTCTTCACTTAAAATCTGTGCCGCTTTGCGTACTTCATTTAAAATAGTACCAGAACCCATTAGCTGGACATTAGACTCGGCTTTAGCCTTTCCTTTTGCTTCTACGCGCTCTAATTTATAAATACCCTTAATGATTTGTTTGGCAACATCGTCACTTTCAGGCATCGCAGGATGTTGATAGTTTTCGTTCATCAAAGTCATGTAGTAAAAGACATTCTCGTTTTCAGTGTACATACGACGTAAACCGTCTTGTACAATTATTGCTACTTCATATCCGTAAGTTGGGTCATAGGTGACACAGTTAGGAATTAAGTTAGCTTGAACATGTGAATGCCCATCTTGGTGTTGTAATCCTTCACCGTTTAAGGTTGTTCGACCCGCTGTTGCGCCTAATAAAAAGCCACGAGCTTGACTGTCACCAGCTGCCCAAGCTAAATCACCCACTCGTTGGAAACCAAACATAGAATAGTAGATATAAAACGGAATAGTGGTGGCATTACAAGTCGAGTAAGACGTGCCAGCTGCGACCCAAGAAGCCATCGCCCCTAGTTCGTTAATACCTTCTTGTAAAACCTGACCCTTTTCATCTTCACGATAAAAGGCCACTTGGTCAGCATCTTGAGGCGTGTATTTTTGCCCTTCATTGGCATAAATACCGACTTGACGAAATAACCCTTCCATACCAAAAGTACGGGCTTCATCAGGAATAATAGGCACCACACGTTTGCCTATTTTTTTATCTTTCAATAAGACATTTAAGACACGTACGAAAGTCATGGTAGAAGATACTTCACGCTCACCAGAACCTTTTAAGATAGCATCAAAGGCTTTCAATTCAGGCATTTCTAGTTGTTCTTCAACTTGCTTACGACGCTGTGGTAATGATCCGCCTAATGCTTCTCGACGGGCTTTCATATACTTATATTCTTCACTGTCTTCAGCGAATTTGTAAAAGGGCAAATCAGCAATTGATTCGTCTGCTACAGGAATATTGAAACGGTCACGGAATTTTTTAAGTGAATCCACATCCATTTTTTTTACGTTGTGCGCGATATTTAACGCTTCACCTGATGCACCTAGACCAAAACCTTTGATAGTTTTAGCTAAGATAACTGTTGGACGACCTTTGGTGTCCATAGCTTTTTGATAAGCTGCGTATACTTTAACCGGGTCATGTCCACCACGGTTTAGACGGAATATATCCTCATCAGACATATTTGCCACAAGTGCGGCTGTTTCGGGGTACTTGTTAAAGTAGTTTTCTCGGGTGTACTTACCACCTTTGGCTTTACAGTTTTGGTATTCACCGTCTACAGTTTCATTCATAAGTTGTAAAAGCTTACCGGATTTGTCACGGGCAAGCAGTGCATCCCAGTAGCTACCCCAAATGACTTTTACCACTTCCCAGCCTGCGCCGCGGAAATTACCTTCAAGCTCTTGAATGATTTTGCCGTTACCACGAACTGGTCCATCTAAACGTTGCAAGTTACAGTTGATGACAAACGTTAAGTTGTCTAAACCTTCTCGTGAAGCCAGACCAATAGCACCTAATGATTCAGGCTCATCACACTCACCGTCACCTAAGTAACAGTAGACTCTTTGTTCTGAACAATCTTTAATGCCACGGTTGGTTAAGTACTTTAAAAAACGTGCTGTGTAAATAGCTTGCAACGGACCTAAGCCCATAGAAACAGTGGGGAACTGCCAATAATCTTTCATTAAGTGAGGATGGGGATAGGAAGGTATACCTTGGCCATCGCACTCTTGACGAAAATTATTTAATTGCGCTTCTGATAAATTGCCTTCAAGGAAAGAACGCGCATATATACCAGGAGAAATATGGCCTTGAAAAAATATGAAGTCGCCACTATTTTTTTCGTTGGGTGCTTTAAAAAAGTGATTAAAACCTACGTCATACAACATGGCAGAAGATGCAAAGCTACCAATATGGCCGCCTAAGTCTAAGTCTTTTTTAGATGCCCGTAACACTATCATCAAGGCATTCCAGCGAATTGCGGCACGAATACGCGTTTCAATCGTCTGGTCACCAGGCATAGTTGGCTCTTGAGCAACTGGAATAGTGTTGATATACGCTGTGGTTGCGTCATAGGGTAAATGCGCTCCACTACGACGGGCTTTGTCAATAAGCGCTTCTAAAAGAAAATGTGCGCGTTCCGCGCCTTCTTCTTCAAAAACTGTCTCAAGAGAGTCTAACCATTCTTGTGTTTCTTGTGGATCCACATCCGGATGCATCATATCAGCCATGGTGCTTTCCTTTTTTTGTCGTTTGTTAATAAAGGAACTTATCGTTACTCAAATAAAGACAGTGTAAGAAACTGACATTGTATGATATTTCAATAAGTTGTTATTCATTTCACTGTTGGGTATGTTTTAGTACGCCCAGTGGAATAGTTAATTTACTTTACTTTACTTTACTTCTATTCGGCGCAACGCGCGTTGCATGCGCATGTCTTGTCGATTAATGTTCAATAATGTTTCTTCAATAAATGCCAAGTGCTCATTACTAGCCTTACGAGCTTGTTCAGGATCACCTGCTAAAATAGCTTGAACTATATTGCGCCTTTGGCGGTTTATATCCTGTGCAGCATCAGTGTGTTTGGTTAACACTTCTAAGTTTCGCTGGATATTATCTTGTAACATAGATTGAAGACTGCGCATCACATGCTGTAAAACCATGTTGTGGGCAGCGTTGGCCATAGTCAAATAAAAGTTAACTAAGGCTATAGCCTCTAAGCTCTGATCCGTTGAGTTTGAGCTGTCTGGTAGTGCGTCAAGTGCGCTTTCTAGTGCCTGATAATCTTCTGGCTGACCTCGTAGGGCCGCATAATAAGCCGCCATGCCTTCTAACGCATGACGAAATTCCAGTAAGTCAAATTGCATTTCTGGTTTGTCAGATAAGAGCAGTAGAAGAGGATCGGTTATCAACTCGTTTAGCCTAGGCTTGACAAAAGTGCCACCGCCTTGCTTACGTTCCACCAAGTTTTTGGTTTCAAGCTTTTGAATCGCTTCTCTCACTGAAGGCCGGGATACTGCAAATTGTTCTGCGAGTGTGCGTTCAGATAACAATTTTTGTCCAGCTAACAATCTACCGTCTAATATCATGGCTTCTAACTGCTCCATAATATCGTCAGATAATTTTCTAGATTGCACTCGACGCATTCAAATATTCCAAGGTAGATAACAACAAGGAAGGTGTTGTTTGGTAAATTGGTAAGACCATTAAGAAGCAGCATTCTAGTAGATATTTGCCTTGGGGTAAATGCAAATCTCAAAAATGCCCAGTAAAACTAAGGGGAATATAAATTAAATAAATAAAAACAATGAGTTAAGAGTAGCGCCTGTGGGTAGGACTTTTAGTCAATCCAACCAGATAAAGTTAATAAAGCAATGATTACTAACAAAAACATCACATTTCGTTTAGCCAAACGCACTAAAGTACAAGGTTCTTCGGTACAGTCGTTTTCATCTGGTTCAATTTCTTCAGCTTGTTTTGATACAGCTAATAACAGTGTTTTTGCCTGCACTGCGGGGTCGGGTAGATAACCTAACCATGTTGGGAAAGCGCGAGAAAAGTGCCCTACCAATAAAAAACCTAAAGCCGTAATTCGTACTGGGATCCAGTCAACAATATTAAGTAGACGTTTTACCTGATTAGCAACTTGCACATTATCGTCTGATAGCTTTGCCTCCATTTCTCTGATTAATATATAAAAAATCGCGCCTGCAGCACCACAAGCAGCAAACCATAAAATAACTGCAGTATAATGTCGGTAGTTTTGCCAAACGAGGTTCAGGCCAAAAGAAACGTTATCTTTGTCATCACCACTAATTTGAGCCTCATATATGCTACAAGCTTGCAAATCCCCTTTGTTTGCTGCTTGTAAAAAACATTTATAGGTAGCACGGATGGCTGGACAACCCACACAAACCATTAATATGGCTGTGCTAATAACCAACTCTAACAATCCACCAGCAAATCTTTGTACAACTAAGTAAACTATCATTACAGGTACAAAAATAACCAGTGCTAAGACCCAAGACTTGGATGACGAATTAAACCAACCCCGAGACTCAATATTTTCTAAATATTTGTCTGCGAAAAAGCCTGCTTGCCAATACTGGGATTTAGTGGTGACGCGTTCAACCAGTAATACCAGCAATAAGCTGATTAGTGTCATGATGTTATCTCTTGTTAATATTTAGTTTTTGACGAACAATTATATCATCTGCCGATATTGTGACCAATTAAAAGCGATGCCTGGGTCGGTTTTTCTGCCAGGTGCAATATCATTGTGGCCAACAATACGCCCTAGAGTGATAGCGGTGTAGTCCTGCATCAATTCCTTGGTTAATACACTTAAACTTTGATATTGAGCCTGGGTGAAGAGAATGTGGTCAGCACCTTCAAGTTCAATGCCAATAGAATAATCATTACAGCAGTGCACACCTTGAAAACTAGATAAGCCAGCATGCCACGCTTTTTTATCAAACGGAACAAATTGTACAATATGGCCATTGCGTTTAATCAAGCAATGAGCAGACACACGCATTTTATAAATGCTAGCAAAGTAGGGATGCAAGTTAGGATCTAAACAGCCAGTAAAAAAGTATTTTATATAATCACCTCCAAATTTATTTGGCGGCAATGAAATATTATGTATTACCAAAAGTGAAATATTGGTATGGGCTGGTCGTTCATCCCAATGGGTTGTTGGGCAATATTCAGCATCTGTTAAAATAGCGTTTTTAATCAAGGTTCTAGCGGTATAAAAGGCCTGATGTTGTTATGATAACAAAGTGGGTCAATATAACAAAGTGGATCAGTGGTCGCTGACAACTTTTCGGAGAGTAAACGTATCAATGCAGCAGAATAAAATGGGTAAAGGCATGTTGGTTGTTGCTTGGATCATCGGATTAGGTATGTTGACTCTGTTGTTCGATGAGCAACTTGCCAAACAGTTTAATCCTAATGCGGATCCTATTTCTTCATCTAGTCAAGGTGTACAAGAAGTGCGACTCAAACAAAATCGAGCGGGACACTACGTCAGTGGTGGCGCAATTAATGGACAGCCGGTGGTGTTTTTATTAGATACAGGTGCCACTCATGTATCAGTGCCTATGCATTTAGCCGAGCAACTTAACTTGCAAAAGGGCAGGGGGTCTTGGGTGCAAACTGCGAATGGAAGTGTTCAGGTAGCACAAACAAATATTCAAAGGTTGTCTATTGGTGATATTCAATTAAACAATGTTAGAGCTAACTTAAACCCAGGTTTTAAACAAAATGAAATACTGTTGGGAATGAGCGCATTAAAACAATTAGAATTCACTCAAAAAGGTGAATGGCTAGTTTTACGAAATTTATAGCCCACTCGAAACCCCATTGTTAAAAGAGAAACTATGCAAGATATTGATATTAAATCAGCGGTTGAAATCGCATTATCAGAAGATTTGAATGGACAAGATGTCGACTACGGCGACATTACCGCAAATCTTATCCCTGCCACGCAAAGCATCACCGCCGATATCATCACTCGTGAGGACTGTGTCATAGCCGGCGCTGCTTGGGTCACAGAAACCTTTATTCAACTCGATAAAAATATTCAATTGCACTGGTATGTCAAAGATGGTGACGCGCTAAAGGCTAATCAACCAATCGTTAGAGTGTTGGGAAACGCAAGGCGAATTTTAACCGGAGAACGCACCGCGTTAAACTTCCTACAAACCCTTTCAGGTACGGCCACTATCGTAGCGAAATGTGTTAAAGAGTTAGCCGGTTCTAACACACAGCTATTAGACACTCGAAAAACATTGCCTGGTATGCGTTTAGCGCAAAAATATGCGGTGACCTGTGGCGGTGGCAAAAACCATCGTATTGGCCTATTCGATGCTTACCTTATAAAAGAAAACCATATTCTAGCATGTGGCTCAATTCAGGCTGCGGTGACTAAAGCAAGGCAACATCACGCAGACCTATCGGTGGAAGTAGAAGTCGAAAACATGCAAGAATTACATCAAGCAATTGCGGCTAAAGCCGATATTATTATGCTAGACAATTTTAGTTTGGGTATGCTTAAGCAGGCGGTCATTGTCAACAAAGGGCAGTGCAAATTAGAAGTGTCGGGTAACATTACTATCGAAAGTTTAAGGAATTTATCTGCTTTAGGGGTGGACTTTATCTCTTCAGGGGCGCTTACTAAACATGTTCAAGCGATAGATTTGTCGTTAAGAGTAATCACTACCAGCTCTTCGAAGCTTTAATCACTTGCTTAATAATGAGTATTGGAAAAAACACACATGCGTATGTTGCAGGGATTTTTTTAAAGCTAAGACTTAAGTATGTATCTGCATACTTGTCAGATGCTTAACTCGTTCTATACTCAATCAAGATTCAAAAAAACAACGCCCTAACCCAGTAACTGGCAAACCTTTTTAAAAACTAAATATTACACAATATGTGTCGGAGAGAAAACCATGAACAAGACTCAAATGAATAATGCAAAAAAACAAGGTGGCTTCACTTTAATCGAATTGATGATTGTTGTGGCTATTATAGGTATTTTGGCAGCTATAGCTTTGCCAGCATATCAAACATACACTGAAAAAGCGAAATTCACCGAAGTAACTAATGCCAGTGCACCAGCTAAAACAGCAGTTGAAATTTGTTTGCAAATGGGCAATGCCTTAGGTGATTGTGACGCTACAGAAAATGGTGTTCCAGCAAATGTAGCTGCTGCAAATGGTATACCTGGAATAGCAATTCTTGCTGGCGTAATTACAGCTACTAAACCCCTTGACTCTACTATCGGCGGATCTTTAGCTGCTGCAGCTTCTTATGAACTAGAGCCTACTGTTGCTGCAAACGGTGGTATTACTTGGGGTGTCACTTGTGTCCCTGCTGAATTGTGCTAATTAGCATTATTGAATAGCAAAGATAATAAATTAGGAAAAAAGCCCAGCTTAGCCTGGGTTTTTTTGATTTTGGGTTTAATCAAGTAAGGTAAATTATGGCTACTTCACCTACGATATTTGTTTACAACGGCTCCAACCGTCGGGGGCAAGTTGTCAAAGGCGAAATTTCCGCTACGTCTATTGTTGAGGCTAAAAACCAACTACGTAGGCAAGGCATTTCTGCCAAAAGGGTTAAGAAACTTGCCAAGCCGTTGTTCGGCAGTGGTGAGAAAATTAAGCCTGTTGATATTTCGTTATTATCCAGGCAAATCGCCACTATGCTCAGTGCTGGTGTTACCTTAATTCAAACCATTGATATGGTAGCTTCTGGGCACACCAATAAAAAAATGCGCACCTTATTAGGTGAAATAGGTGCCAGTGTTAGCGCGGGTAACCCACTTTCAGAGACTTTGCGTAAACACCCCGATTATTTTGATGATTTATATTGTGACTTAGTAGAAACCGGCGAACAGTCGGGTGCTTTAGAAACTATTTACGACCGGATTGCTATTTATAAAGAAAAGTCTGAAGCGCTTAAATCCAAAATCAAAAAAGCGATGTTTTACCCGATAGCAGTAATAGTAGTGGCGTTTATTGTTACCACTATTCTACTGATTTTTGTGGTGCCTCAGTTCGAAGAAATATTTTCTAGCTTTGGTGCTGCACTTCCTGCCTTCACGCAGTTTGTTTTGGGTATATCTCGATTTATGCAAGATTATGGCTTAGTTGTTGCTGGTGTGGTGTTTGCTGCTGGGTCTTTATTTGCTAGAGCTCATAAAAAGTCTTTGAAACTCAGAGACTGGGTGGACGCTAAGACCCTAAAAATCCCTGTGATTGGCGAGATACTTAAAAAGGCTTCTGTCGCTAGGTTCACTCGTACCTTAGCCACCACAT
>JBNMPD010000115.1:0-10058 GCA_051276225.1 Flavobacteriales bacterium | reverse complement strand
CCCCCCGCAGATTTCTTTATTTTCGTAATTTGTTTCATGAAACAAGTGATATTAATGTTGAAAATTATATCACTTTCACGAAATTCTATCCAAAGAGGATCTTGAATGTTTAGTTAACAGCCGCACACATAGCTTAGAAGTTGGGGAAAATAAGTATCTTAGTTCAGAGTAAACTTTCTAGACTGTACCGATTTTTTTTAATGTATATCGGACCATTACTTATGGCTAGATCACTAAAATTGGGGGAGCCTTATATGGTTTATGGTCAAAGTTTATTCTGACCATAAGTAATATTCCCACTCCCACCCCATTTTCAGACGCTACAAAACAATTAATAGTTATGAGTTATTTGAAATGGCAATATTATATGCTGACTTACAAATCCCATAACCAACCGATTTGAAAAGTTAACTGTGGATTTGAATAATCGCCTGAGCCAAATGTTAACCCTGGCTCCATAAAGAACCCGCCTTTTTTGAAGGTGGCAGAAACACCAGTATACCTCCAGGTATCAGAATCAAACTGATTTGTTTCTAAATGGTTATAGCCTGCTATTAGCTGAGCTGAATGGAAAAAAGAATCATGGTGTTGGTAAAAACTGTAGCCAACCTCAATACCGCTAACTTTATCTCCCCAATAAGCACCAGAAATCTGTAAAGGAATACCTAACATATCACTTTTAATGACAAAGTTAACACCTGCAGGTGAACCAATAGACAAACCGATTGACGTTGACTCTTGTGTACAAGCTGAAAAAGAAGCAATTGCTAACAGACTGACACAGATGTTTTTTATATATTTTTGCAACATGATATTTCCTTGTTCTTGTTAATGATAATTAGCACGTGTACCCACACTAATTGATTGTTGTTGTCATAAATTCAAGCGATTAACTTGAGGTTTAATTGAGTATTTTTAATGCCTACTGTTCCAGAATGTATTTAGCTTAAAAATCAAAATGAGTCCTGATGTTATGTAATGTTACGTCGTGTACAAAAACACTCTAATAATCATAACGATAATAGATACTTAGTTAATAAATGGTTAATTAGAGCAATTTTATTAATTATTTTGCCCTGAAGTATGAAAGAAGTATTTTGGGTCTGAGTAAGCTTTCTAGGTTTTGCTGTTTTTGAATGTATTTCAGACAATTACTTATAGCTATACCAGCAAAAATTGAGAGGCTTTCTAAGATTATGGTTAATGTTTACTTTTTGACCCTAGATATTTTTGTTTGCTGTGCCTTATCAATGTTTTGCGGATCGAGTATGCCAGACAAACTAAAAAGACTATGCATGAGAACATTAGGTCAGGGTTGTTTTTTAATCACAACTGATTGTGGGATTTTTTGTTCTTTTTGCTGATGTTTTCCAGGTAAGTGAGATACTTTATTGATTCTATTTTGAATAAACCCTTCGAAGGCAGGTGGTTTCGAGCAGCTAATATTGCCACCCAATAAACCTAATAATATGGCAGTTGTTTTTTTTGTGTTGCTACTGCAATTTACACGTATTTTTAGATTGTCTCTAAATTTTTCATCCTCAGACATAAAAGGTTCTTTGACTTCAGCATTTATCACGGGTGAATTTTTACGTTGCTGATAATACTGGGATGCTTGTTCAGCCAATCTATTCTGTTGCTGCTTTTGAAAACTGTTTAGATGACGCCGCACCATGTTTGTTGTAGGTGTAAGCATGTCTAAACTAGCGGTTGGAGTGATGTTTTTATCAGTAGGCGTAATTTTGTTAACGTCATCACTTTGCTCGGGTTTTTCTTGTATTTTTTCCTGTAACTCTTTTGGTATTTTTTTATGAACTTTTTTTTTCAACTCTACTTGGGGTAGGGCTGCGATTGTGGGTGTTTCTGACTCTGAAATAGGCTCACTTTGACTCTTGGTTGGTGTTTCGGCAATGGGGATGTCTTTTTCTGGCTCAACAGGTAAGGGTGTTTCTTCTTTAATGGTTTCGACAGGGATTTCTGGTGTCGGGGTGGGTAAATCGAATACTAATGTTGCTTGAATGATGTTTGGCTTTTTTTGTGGTGAGTCTGTTGTAGAAGGAAACATAACTGACTGGGCAACCACATACATGACTATCAGGTGAAAAAGTATTGATATAAGTAGGAACGAATTTTTTTTAAACACTGCTGCTCGCGCATGTTTTTGATGAATGCTATGGATTTAATAGAGTACCCTGTATTGGTTTAGTTCAAAATAGCAATCAATACTTATATCCTCAACAAGCAGGTGTCTGTGACTAGATTGCATGCAGTACTTTTAGGGTGTTTTTTTTAGAGTCATTCATCAAAATGTCGGACTGGATATCATAAAATATACTGTTAGCGGCCTTTTCTATCACATCATGTTGGTTTTTGTTAATAGTCATTACCATGCTCATTTCACCTAAATTCTTCAAATCCATCTTTCCCAGCATAGTAATAGCAAATAGGTTTGCGGCTGATAGCGTTCCGCCACAAATACTGATGCAGTCGATAAGGGTTTTTATACGGGTTAATCAGACATTTGACACTTTTGTTGTTTTTGCTTTGCAGCATAAACACCACGTCTTAGACGTTAAAATTGTCCTCAAGTGCAATACTGGCCATGTTTTCAGTCATTGAGATATCGTATTGCATTTTCTATTTGTGCATCTGAAAGACGCTAAGGGTGAAACCGGACTTCGACATTTCGCACGGATATCTTTATTTCAATCTGTGTTCATTTATTCATACAAATGCGTATTTCAGTAGCGTGCACCAACTTGATCCTATTTTTGCCTGTTGCACCAAATAAACACAATGAAATGTAACAAGTAATAACTGCCAGTGATTAACTTGATGATTTTATTGATAAAAAAACATGGCATAGGTCTTGTTATGCTCATTGTAAATACTTGCAAATCATAACAATAACTGGGAGCTACACCATGAAATTAGTTACTGCGATCATAAAGCCTTTTAAGCTTGATGACGTGCGAGAAGCAATCTCCGAAATCGGAATCGATGGTTTGACTGTTACTGAAGTGAAAGGCTTTGGTCGTCAAAAAGGTCACACCGAATTATATCGCGGCGCCGAGTATCAAGTGGACTTTTTACCGAAAGTGAAACTTGAAGTGGCCGTACAAGACGATCATGTCGAACGTTTAGTTGAAGCTATTGTTGGCGCTGCTAAAACCGGCAAGATCGGCGACGGTAAGGTATTTGTGTATGACTTAGAACATGCTGTTCGTATTCGTACTGGTGAAACAGATGGCGAAGCCATTTAGACTTTAGGAGAAAAACCGTGGAAATTACTTTTGAATTGGGCTACGCCCTAGATACTTTTTACTTTTTGATGTGCGGCGCGCTTGTCATGTGGATGGCAGCTGGTTTTACTATGCTCGAAGCGGGTTTAGTGAGAGCAAAAAATACCACAGAAATATTAACTAAAAACGTCGCGCTTTATTCAATCGCTTGCATCATGTATATGGTGTGCGGTTATTGGATTATGTACGGTGGAGATGGGGGAATAAGCACTGCTACTCCATTCTTAGAAGGAATAATGGCTGACGGTGCAACGGGGATAGCTGAAGGTGCGGCTACATATGCTCCTGCTTCTGATTTCTTTTTCCAAGTCGTATTTGTGGCTACTGCTATGTCTATCGTCTCTGGCGCAGTTGCAGAGCGTATGAAGCTTTGGGCATTTTTGGCCTTTACTGTAGTATTGACCGGTTTTATTTATCCAATGTCAGGATCTTGGACTTGGGGTGGCGATGAAGTATTTGGTCTTTACACGTTAGGCGACTTAGGTTTCTCTGATTTTGCTGGCTCTGGTATTGTGCACATGGCCGGTGCTTCTGCAGCGCTTGCTGGTGTATTGTTGCTTGGTTCACGTAAAGGTAAATACTCGGAAGATGGTAAAGTAAATGCTATTCCTGGTGCTAACTTACCTATGGCAACCTTAGGTACGTTCATTTTATGGATGGGTTGGTTTGGTTTTAACGGTGGTTCAGTGCTTGCACTAGCCAGTGTTGAAAGCGCTAACGCTGTAGCAGTAGTATTTTTAAATACTAATGCCGCTGCCGCTGGTGGTTTAGTGTCTGCACTTATCTTAGCGCGTATTTTGTTTAAGAAAGCTGATTTAACGATGGCCTTAAATGGAGCGTTAGCGGGTCTAGTGGCTATTACCGCTGAGCCTTCAACACCTAGTCCTATCCAAGCCACATTATTTGGTGCTTTGGGTGGTATTTTAGTAGTGTTGAGTATTCTTGCCTTTGATAAGTTGAAGATTGATGATCCAGTAGGTGCTATCTCTGTGCATGGCGTAGTGGGTTTGTTAGGTCTATTACTAGTACCTTTCACAAACCCTGAAGCCGCTACTTTTGGTGGTCAATTGTTGGGTGCTGCTACTATTTTCATCTGGGTATTTGGTACTAGTTTTGTGGTGTGGGCAATACTGAAAGCGGTAATGGGTATTAGAGTCACCGAAGAAGAAGAGTTCGAAGGCGTAGACATGAGTGAGTGTGGCTTAGAAGCTTACCCTGACTTCACTGTTTCACGTAATTAATATTTTTTATATAAAAATAATAAAGAGATAAGCTAGTTGTAAAAGTAAATGTAGTTAGCTTATTGTTCAAATGATTATTAGCCTCGCATCTGCGGGGCTTTTTTTTACATGCCTAATAATCAACTAGACATGCAACATAAAAAAAGGGCCATTGTGGTATGTGTTTTATCTTCAGCGCACACCTCATTATTAGTTTCCTGATCGGATGTGATTGAATAATCAAATTAGAACAGCTTAACTCAGTGCATTGAACTGCAAAATCAGAGTATGCTAATAACATTGTCAATCTTCAATCTGTGATCAATGAAAATATCTATATTAATGAGTCTGTTAACCTTGGTTTTAGGTAGCTATACATGTTTAGCTTATGACCGAGTTACAGGTGAACCTTTTGCTTCTCGTTCTGAAGTGATAGCCCAAAACGCTATGGTGGCGACTAGTCAGCCTTTAGCAACTCAAGTCGGTTTGGACATTTTAAGGCAAGGCGGTAACGCCATAGATGCCGCTATCGCAGCCAATGCTATGTTGGGACTCGTTGAGCCAACTGGCAGTGGTATAGGCGGTGATTTGTTTGCTATTGTGTGGGACGCTAAAACGCAGAAATTATATGGCCTCAATGCTTCGGGTCGCTCACCAAAATCACTTACTTTAGAGCATTTTCAGTTACTGGGGGTAGACAGTATTCCTGCATATGGGCCTTTGCCTGTAACTGTGCCGGGTGCGGTAGATGGTTGGTTTGAGTTACATACTAAGTTTGGCAGCTTACCTATGACCAGTATTCTTGAGCCGAGTATCGAATATGCCAAAAATGGTTTTCCTGTAAGTGAATTAGTCGCTTATTACATGCAGCGTAGTGCGCTTAAGTTGAGTGGTTTTGAAGGCTTTAAAGAAACCTACATGCCTAACGGTAATGCACCAGTGAAAGGTCAGTTATTCAAAAATAAAGGATTAGCTGTTACCTATGAAAAAATTGCAACCGGTGGACGTGATGCTTTTTATAAAGGTGATATTGCCCGTTCTATAGCTGCATACATGGCTCAACAAGGTGGATTTTTAAGTTATGAAGATTTAGCCAGTCACACTTCTGAATGGGTTGAGCCAGTTTCGACTAATTATAAAGGTTATGAAGTGTGGGAATTACCACCAAACGGTCAAGGTATCGCCGCTTTACAAATTCTGAATTTGTTAGAACAGTTTGATGTTGAGGATATGGGGTTTGGCTCACAGCAATATGTTCATACTTTTGTTGAAGCAAAAAAACTAGCGTTTGAAGACCGCGCAAAGTATTACGCTGATCCTGCGTTTAATAAAATTCCAGTCGATTGGTTAATTTCAAAAAAATATGCCCAACAACGTCGTAAATTAATTGATAACAACAAAGTCGCTAAACGTATTGATGCGGGATTAAACGAAGGTGATACCGTCTATCTCACCACAGCAGATAAAGATGGCAATATGGTATCGCTTATTCAAAGTAACTATCGTGGTATGGGTTCAGGCATGACACCTACTGGTTTAGGTTTTGTGTTGCAAGATAGAGGCGAAATGTTTAGTTTAAAAGAAGGGCACGTTAATGTTTATGCGCCAAATAAACGCCCATTTCATACTATTATCCCAGCTTTTATCACTCATAATGGTCAACCTTGGGTCAGTTTTGGGGTTATGGGCGGTGGAACACAACCACAAATGCATGCACAAATCGTAGTCAACCTAATTGACTTTGGGATGAATTTACAAGAAGCAGGGGATGCACCCAGAATGTTACATTCTGGCTCTAGCCAAC
Source organism: Flavobacteriales bacterium (assembly GCA_051276225.1). Lineage (GTDB taxonomy): Bacteria > Pseudomonadota > Gammaproteobacteria > Enterobacterales > Alteromonadaceae > Paraglaciecola. The sequence goes on along the minus strand of JBNMPD010000115.1, from coordinate 3,732 downwards.
CCACTGATGAAGTGATGACTGACGGTGGTTATGTCAGCTTGGAGTCAGGCTTTGATACCAAGGTGAAACGAGAGCTTATGAAAAAAGGCCATGTCATACAAGATGTATTAGGTGCCTTTGGTGGTTATCAGGCTATTATGCGCGACCCTGAAACTGGCATATATTATGGCGCTTCGGAAAGTCGGAAAGACGGTCAAGCGGCCGGATATTAACTTTGTAGGATATGAGTAAAGCATTATGACTGAAGCCCAAAAAGGCATTTGTGCAGAGCCTAATATTCACGCCCTGTTTTTGATATTCACTGTTATAGACGATGATACTCAAGCCATGCGTGTGAAATTAGCTCACATTTTAGACTTGTTTACATATTTTGATGAAGAGTATTACGAAGCCATGGTGTCTGGTGTTTTGGCCATAGGCACTAATTATTGGTACGAGTTGTACCCTGATATTATTCCTAAAGAGCTCGCCCCATTCCCCGCTATGAATTGTGACGATCGCAGTGCGCCTAATTCTCCTGGTGATTTATTTATACAAATCAAAGCTGATCGTATGGATATTTGTTATGCCATAGGCACAGAGATCATGCAGTTGTTAAAAGTCCACGTTGACCTATATGAAGAGGTCAGGGGCTTTCGATATTTGGACGGAAGAGACCTAACAGGTTTTGTAGATGGCACTGAAAATCCCCGTGGCATGCACAAATTTGAGGTGGCGATTGTGGCTGATGAGGATCCTGATTTTGCTGGTGGCAGTTACATCCATGTGCAGCGCTACCGCCATAATATGACAAAGTGGCAGCTATTACCTGTGGCAAGCCAAGAAGAGGTGATTGGCAGAACCAAGACCGATAATGTTGACTATAGCAGTGAAGAAAAGCTCGCATCTTCTCACACACAACGTACTATTTTAAAAGATGATAGTGGTAATAGCATGGAAATGCTCAGACAAAGTATGCCTTATGGTGATATGTCGGTGCAGGGTTTATATTTTGTTTCTTGTGCTAGTAGCCCTAAACCTTTTACTAAAATGCTCGATAGTATGATTTTTGGAGATGAAGAGGGCACTCACGATAAGTTCCTTGATTACACTACCGCTGAAACCGGTGGAGCATTTTTTGCGCCCTCTGTAACCTTTATTAAAAAACAGGCGAAGAACTAAGCTCTATTGGTGTTAGATATTAATATTCAGGAAAAAAATGTGGTTAAATACTGTGAAATAGTAAAGTGAAAGCAAAGCCAAAACGCAAAGTTAAAAAAGAAAGTCAAAAAAAAGTCAAAACAGTCTTTATATAAACTTTTTGCTCACCAGAAATGAGTCGTTATGTATCAAAAAGTATGACCACAACTAATTATAAACTATGAGGGAGTAGGTGTTTACTTGCTGCAAAATATCTGGTTTTTATGATTTTGAGTGGCGGTTGTAGATGTTTGTTATAACTGGCTTACAACAATATTGAACCATCCCAATCTTCTGCTAGGTGCACTTCTTGCAACTTAGCACATTGCTCTAAGTGATGAATGGCGAGGGTATCTTCAGGATTAATCTCTAGCGCTTGTTTAAAATGGGTAACAGCTAATTCCCATTTTTGGTCTTTTCGATAATTCAGACCTTGCTCAATCAATTTGGCGTTGGCTAATTTCAATTGTTTTATGTTGCTCTCTTGATGATCGATTATTTCATATAATTCAATTGGGTTTTTTCTGCCTTTAACTCTTACCCAGTCTAATAAGCGATATTCAAACACGCCTTCAGCTTTTGCTTGGCGCAAAGTCTGTGCGCTTATGACGATGTCGGTATTGTATTTTGGGGCCAGTGCTTCGAGTCGGAAGGCGATGTTGACGCTGTCACCTATGACGGTGGTGTCCATGCGATCATCTGAACCTACGGTACCAATAATTACTGGGCCAAAGTGAATACCAATACCCATATTTATGGGTGGATAATTAGAGTTAGCGCGATGTTGATTATACAGGTTGATTGCATAGCGCAAGTCTAGCGCAGCTCGAATAGCGTCTTGGGCTTTATCGGTGTTGCTGCCTGTTGGCCTGTCGAATAACGCCATGACTGCGTCACCAATAAATTTGTCAATAAAGCCATTGTTTATATGAATAGGTTCGTTCATGCGCAGGAAGTAAGAATTTAGAAAATTCATTAATTCTTGTGGACTCATTTGTTCAGATAAACTAGAAAAACCGCGGATATCTGAAAATAAAATGGCCAGCTCTTCCTCCACTGCCCGGCCCAGTTCTAATGTATCTGAGCCATGCTTAGCAAAGTGATCAACAAACTGTTTAGGCACAAACTTACGAAAAGTCTGATTTAAAAGCATAGCCTCTTCGGCTTTGTTTTTAAATTGTCTGAGCGTTTCTTCGCTTTGTGATTGATGGGCATTTGGTTGAGAGCTTTCGATATTTGTTGAATCATTTACAACCGAACGCGCTGTTTTTTTAAGAAGCACAACTAACACTAAGGTGTAGAGTGCAATAATTATTAATAAAAACAGCGGTAATGGTTGTAATACTTGCTCAAACATTTGATGTACTTTATCTCTATATCACTAACGGGTTGTCATCACTCTGATTATTATTTAACTACAACGAGCGGCAACATTAGCCAGTACATTATCGGCTATGTCTAACGTTTGTTGTACAATTTCGTCAGTATGTGCTGCTGATACAAAACCGCCTTCGTATGAAGCGGGTGCAAAATAAACGCCTTTCTCTAACATACCATGATAAAAGAGGTTAAATTGTTCAATGTTGCAGCTGGTGGCTTGTTGGTAATTAGTGACACGATCTGCGTCGGTAAAAAACAGCCCAAACATGCTACCTGCGTAATTAACAGACATTGGAATACCATGTTTATTCGCTATTTCTTTCATACCTTCGGCTAAATTTTGGGTGGTTCGTGATAGTTGCTCATACAAACCATCTTTTTCGATTTCGCCTAAAGATGCTAAACCAGCCGCCATAGCGACGGGGTTACCCGACAATGTACCTGCTTGATACACAGGTCCGTCTGGAGAAATATGCCTCATAATTTCGGTTTTGCCACCAAATGCGCCTACTGGCATTCCACCACCGATCACTTTGCCTAAACAAGTGAGGTCGGGTTTGATATTGTATTTTTCTTGGGCACCGCCTCTTGATACTCGAAAACCTGTCATGACCTCATCAAAAATAAGCAATGCACCGTATTGGTCACAAATATCTCTGAGGCCCTGTAAAAACCCATCTACTGGAGGAATGCAGTTCATATTGCCTGCGACAGGCTCAACAATGATACAAGCGATATCTTCTGGATATTGTTTAAATGCATTAGTCACAGAGATAAGATCGTTATAATCCGCTGTTAGGGTATGTTTAGCATAATCAGCCGGAATGCCTGGTGAGCTAGGCACCCCAAAGGTCAATGCCCCTGAGCCTGCTTTAACGAGTAACGCATCGGCATGGCCATGGTAACAGCCTTCAAATTTTAAAATTTTATCGCGGCCACTGAAACCACGCGCTAAACGTATGGCGCTCATAGTGGCTTCTGTACCTGAATTCACCATGCGTAATACTTCCATCGACGGGACTAGTTCACTGACTTTTTCAGCCATGAGCACTTCTGCTTCCGTCGGTGCGCCAAAACTTAAACCATTAGCGGCTGCATCAATCACGGCTTGTCGAATAACAGGATGATTATGGCCTAACACCATGGGTCCCCAAGATTGCACATAATCTATAT
>JBNMPD010000114.1:0-10127 GCA_051276225.1 Flavobacteriales bacterium | reverse complement strand
CGAAATCAACGAAATTTGATATGTTGATCTTTGACTGAGCCAAAGCCTAAAGCGGTGCGATCTAACAAGTAATTTTGGTAAAGACGCCAAGGCTTTTTACTACCTTGCTTAGGAAGCTGACTGAGGGCCCGCAAAACATAACTTGATTTAAAATCAATAATTGGCATCTCATCCCCGCATTCATCTGGTTTAATTGGCACACAAACATGTTTATTGTTGCGATCCATATAATTCAAAACCCTGCACACATACTCACCTACTAAGTCAGACTTTAAGGTCCACGATGCATTGGTATAACCTACGGAAAAAGCAAAATTAGGCACACCACTAAGCATCATGCCTTTATAGCTATAGCTGTCGCTGATATCAATCGGTTTACCGTTTAGAGTGAGTTGTAATCCCTTAAACAAGACAAGCTCGAGGCCGGTAGCCGTCACTACAATATCAGCATCTAAGGTATTACCACTTTTTAAGGTAATACCGGTTTCAGTAAAATGATCGATATGATCTGTGACTACCCTTGCCTTGCCTGAGCGAATAGTATCTAAAAGATCACCATCGGGCGCCACACAAAGCCGCTGGTCCCAAGGCTCATAAGTGGGTTTAAAATGTGTGTCGATATCAAAATCAGGCCCTAGGCTTTTTCGAAGGTCTTTGAATAGTCTTCGCTTAACCAGATCCGGTCTTCTTTTTGCCAAGGAAAAGCTAAAAATATTAAAAGCAATATTTTTGGTACGCACGATTGAATAAGCCATGTGGGTAGGCAACCAACGATATAACAGCTTAGCTACTTTGTCCTCCAGCGGCATTTTGTAAATATAGCTTGGCGAGCGCTGCAGCATGGTGACCATGGCTGCATTTTTTGCCAAACTGGGTATCAGCGTTATCGCAGTGGCACCACTACCAATGACAACTATTTTTTTATGGCTGTAATCCAAGTCTTGCGGCCATTGCTGCGGATGGATAAGTTTACCTTGATATTGTTCAACACCTTCGAATTTCGGCACATGTCCATTGTCATGATTGTAATAACCGCCGCAAGAAAAAAAGAACTTGCAGTTAAACACTTGTAATTCTGTTTTCTGTGGGGATTGCGCTGTCACCGTCCATAACGCAGTCTTATCTGACCAATCTGCTGAGATGATTTTGTGACCAAAACGAATATGTTGGTCTATACCGTTTTCGCTGGCAGCTTCTTCGATATACTGTTTTATTTCATCACCATTAGCGATCGACTTAGATTTTTTCCATGGTTTAAACTTGTAGCCAAAGGTAAACATATCTGAATCGGAGCGAATACCCGGATAACGAAATAAGTCCCAGGTGCCACCAATAGCATCGCGTGCCTCGAGTATAACGTAGGTTTTATCTGAGCAGTGTTTCTGTAAATGGTAGGCTGAGCCAATGCCGGAAAGCCCAGCGCCCATAATAAGTACATCAATGTATTGGTTAGTTTCGCTCATAATTTATAGGTGATGCCGCCAACAATAAAGTCACTCAGCTGATCAACCAACTCCTGTTTGTTATAAAAAGAAATCTTTCCCACTGGTGAGTTAGATAATGATTTTGACTCCGACATGCCGTGGATAATGCAGTCAAGAGCAAGCAGTACTCGTAGTTTGATTTTATTGGATTCAACGTCAGGATAAAAGGTACTGATCCGCTGGTAAAGCTGCACAGAATGTTCTGAAAAATATCGATTAATAATATTCCTAATATCGTCACTGGTCTCCATTAACATGCGCGACATCACTTTAACCGCATCCTCACCCCAGTCATAAACGCTGACAATGGTGGCGATATTTTTCACTGTTTGTTTAACTAGAGTATCTATATCCTCAGCTTCTTGTGGTGGATTTTGTGCTTTAAGGAGTAACAGGTGCTGAACTATTTTTTCCATAATAGCGCTCAATAAACCTAGTTTTGAGCCAAAGTGATATTGCATCACTCCAGAATTTTTTGCTCCTGATGACACGCCTATTTCTCGTAAAGAAACACCATCAATACCTTTTTGTGCGTAAAGGGAGATCGCCGACAAAATTAGTTTTTCCCGAATATCTTCCTTACCACTCAATGTCTGCATAAGCATTCCTAATTTTCATGTTTATAAATTTTAAGCTGATAAACATCACAATTAAAACATTAACACACGTGCTTTACTTTATAAAGCGATTGGTTTAAGTTGATACTATTATAATTCTAGGTGAAATAAGTGTTATGAGCAGTAAAACTAATACCACTAGCTTCAAAGACGCCAGATTCAAAAATAAAGTAGCCGTTATTACCGGTGCTGGTTCGGGCATAGGTCAACAACTAGCGATACAATTAGCTGCGAAAGGCTGCCATCTTGCGTTAGCAGATATCAGTCAAGCAGGTCTGGATAAAACACAACAACTTCTAGCTGAGGTGTTAAGTAATGACTTAGATGGTGGTTTAGATGGTGGTTTAGATGAAAAGAGTGCAGTTAAAATTAGTCTTCATATTGTAGATGTGGCCGACCAAGCGCAGATGGAAAGTTTTGCCACGACTATAGCCACAGAGCATGGTGCTGCTAATTACCTGTTTAATAACGCAGGTGTAGCGCTTGGGGCTCGTATTGATGCTGTTAGTTATGATGATATGCATTGGCTGATGAATATTAATTATTGGGGTGTGGTTCATGGTTGTACCGCCTTTATGCCTTTGCTAAAACAACAGGAGGTGGCCCATATCATTAATGTTAGTTCTGTTTTTGGATTGTTTACCACTCCTTATAATGGCATCTATAGCGCTTCTAAATTTGCAGTAAATGGCTTTACCGATGCATTGGCTCAGGAATTAAGAGAAACACATATCAATGTAAGTTGTGCGTTTCCGGCGGGCATTAAAACTGATATTGCTAAGAGTGCCCGTATGGTGGCAGATCCCGATAACAACCGAAGTGCAAAAGACCTGCAAACAACCATCGAAAAATTGTTTTGGACCAGCGCCGAACAAGCTGCCGCTGAAATTCTCAAAGGTGTAACTAAAAATAAACAGCGTATTCTTGTGGGCAAAGGAGCGACGCTGATGGATATAATCAGACGATTGTTACCTGTTAATTACAGCCGTTTTTTAAAAATATAAATCGCATAAAAATTGAGGGAAATCTGAATGACCATGAAATTAAAACTTTTTTGTTTAGTAAGTATTAGCCTTTGTGGCTTGTTAGCATTCAGCGTTGTGTCAAAGGTAATGACTTTCTCTTCAGCTTATATTTATGGCTATCCTTTATTGCTCATGCAGCAAACCCAACAAATGATGCTCTCAGGACCAGCATCAGAAAACCAAATCACGCACAACACTCGGTTTCCTGATCATACCTTCAGAACCGTGGTGCGTCCTAACGTTGATACACTCTACAGCATTGCTTGGTTAAATTTGTCAGCAGAGCCCCATGTGCTCTCAGTTCCCGATATGGGTGAGCGTTATTATATTTCTCCTTTTATGGATGCTTGGACCAATGTTTTTGATAGTGTGGGCACACGTACCACCGGTAATCAAGCTGGCGAATATGTTATTGTGGGGCCAGATTGGTCAGGCGAGCTACCATCAACAATAAAGGCAATTCATTCTCCCACCAATACAGTATGGATGATCCAGCGAATACAAACTAAAGGTCCAGACGATATTGCTGAGGTGGCAAAACTACAACAGCAATTTTCCCTTGCTTCTCTAAGTCAATGGTATCGGGGTGAAAGTAGCCAATCGTATATTGGCAGCTCGAGTAACGATGATAATAGTAACAGCCCCCACTTCAGCATCGAAAAAATGAACGCGAATGAATTTTTCTCGACTCTTGCACGATTAATGCAACAGCAACCGCCTCTTTCTGGCGACAATGATATGCTTGATACATTAGCTGAAATCGGCGTAACACCCGGTAACTATTCACCTGCGGCGCAAGGCTGGTTAGGTCAACGTATCGCCAATATAGCACTGTATATCACACGCATAAAACTCAAACAAAAACTCAAACAAAAACCCCAATTAAATAATGGTTGGGCTATTTTTCGTGAGGATATTGGCTCTTACGGTACCCACTACGCACTTAGAACAGGGGTCGCCATTATTGGCTTAGGCGCCTTACCAGCAAAAGATGCTTTATATACTAATTCGTCGACAGATTCCGGCGGTGAGGCGCTTATTGGCGAAAATCGTTACACCATCCACTTTGAATCAGGACAAATACCACCAGTCAATGCTTTCTGGTCAATTACCCTTTATGATCAAGAAGGTTACTTAGTTGAAAATACCTTTGAGCGTTATGCACTTGGTAACCGCGATGCATTAATCTATAACAACGATGGTACGCTAGATATTATATTGCAATCTACCCAACCCACATCATCGAACAATAATTGGCTGCCCACACCAAAGGGTAAATTTGTACTGACACTTAGGCTCTACTCACCTAAAACAGCTGCCATTAATGGCAATTGGACATTGCCTCTGGTAATAAAACAGTGATTAATCTAAAACGATTAATACGTTTAAGGTTCGTCTAATAACAGTATTCTTCGATCATTTTGTGGTGTGTCAGTAGGTATTTTTTGCTTGGTATCTCTAGAGATGTAGAAATTGTTAAAAAAGCAAGGTTTAACTTGCAGATGCTTATTAATATTACTGATTCAATTTTGCGAGCTGATCATAAAGTAGAATATTACTCTTTTTACACTTTGTTGAATTCATCGAGTGTCTGTTTACCACAGAAAATATGCTGGTTTCTTGTCGCTATGTTCTATATAAAAGGAGAATAACCAAAGGTGAACATGTATCCAGCACAAAACCATTGAAGCTGCTGAATATTCAAATTAACCTAACGCCATTGGCGCTGAACACTTTTGATCAAAATTTATTTTGTATTCTAGCGACCAAAAAATCGACAGCCGCTTTAACTTTAGGTACCTGATATCGATGTTTTTGATAGAGCAAGTATATGGCTAGTTCGTCATTTTGACTGATGCTTAATGGAGGTTCAAAGTTCAATTCTTGTAATTCTCCGCTTTCAATATACGGTGTTAAGACCCACCACGGCGCCATCATTATACCCTCACCGTTTAAAGCTTTTTTCGCCAACCACTTACTGTTATTTGATACAGCCACCTGAGGAGCTGAGACATCTTGCCATTGCCCATCAAGTTTACATAACCAAGGAGTTGGACCATTTGGAGTCCGAAAATAAAGGCCTTTGTGTTGAGGTAACTGCAAAGCGCTTGAAGGCCTGCCCATAGTGGCTAGGTAACTGGGTGCCGCTACGGGAATAAAATGATTGCTCATTAATTTAATCGCTAAGACCCTTTCATTAGGGGCATAACCACCACGAATGGCAATGTCTACATCGTCACGACTCAACGTAGACAACTCATCACTCAAGCTGATATCGAGAATTATTTCAGGATACAATTGACTAAACTCGTCCAACAGAGGCAGTAAAATTGGCTCCCCAAAACCGACCATCGAACTAATATGTAAATGCCCCATAGGTCTGGCTTGATAATGACGAACCGCTTCATTACTGTGTTCTAGTTGATTCAAAATGTCACTTATCTGATTGTAATAATTCTGACCAATTTCGGTCAGTTTCACAACCCGAGTTGAGCGTTTTAACAAGGTAGCGCCGAGACTCTTTTCCAGATCGGCCACTCGGCGAGAAAGCGAGGAGGGCGGTACATCAAATGCCCTGGCTGCTCGTGTAAAACTACCCGTTTCCACAACTTTGCTGAAATAACGCAGCGCGCGTAATTGATCCATGTTCGTTCCCGTTTATCTACATTGTTGCTTTTATAACAATAAAGATTCGCAATATTAAGTATATATCTTAGCAATTAATATAGTAATAATGCAGTCACTTTATTCTGAATCGTAAAAATATTGAAAATGCTTAATTTATGTTAAGTATTTCGATATATACAACAACAACAACGGAGAATCTAATATGAGTACGTATACCGCAATTAATCTTGTAAAACGCCCAGTTCCCGGCCCCATTCGGCCAGATACTTTTGAAGTGGTTAAAAAAGATATGCCCGAAGTTGGTCCAGGTCAATTTTTGGTAAAACAAACTCATATGTCACTTGACCCAGCAATGGTCGGCTGGATGAGCTCCGACACAAAAAGTTATATCCCCCCCGTTGCTATAGGTGACGTTATGCGCTCCTCCGGTATAGGTGAGATTGTTGAAAGTCATCACCCTGATTTTAATGTGGGTGAGCGAGTCATGGGCATGATGGGGTGGACAGAATATTTTGTAAGTGAAGGCCCGGGCTTGAATAAAGTACAAGAAGGTTTGGATCCATCTATGGTGTTATCGGTATTTGCTCTTCCTGGCATAACCGCAATGCAGGGATTATATGGTGTGGCCAAACCTAAAGCAGGCGAAACCATTGTGGTTAGCGGTGCTGCGGGCTCAGTAGGCTCAATTGTTGGTCAATTAGCCAAGGCTGATGGGTTAACTGTAGTCGGCGTGGCTGGCAACGACGAGAAGTGTAATTGGCTTGTAGATGAGTTAGGATTTGATGGCGCAATCAACTACAAGACAGATGATATTGCTGCCAAACTTGCTGAACTTGCACCAAATGGTGTTGATATTTATTTTGAAAACACTGGCGGAGCGATCCTGAATCATATTTTTGAAGCAATGAATGCTCATGGTCGAATAGCCGTTTGTGGAATGATTGCTGATTATAGTAGTGAGACTCCAAGTGCTGGACCGAATTGGATCCCAATTATCAAAAAGCGTTTGAGCATACAAGGTTTCACAATGCCGGATCACTACGCAGAAATACCGGGATTGATTGCCAAACTGACTCCTTATGTGATGCAAGGTAAAATTAAGCATAGAGCGCATACATTGGATGGCTTAGGATCATCAATTGACGGTCTAAATCTTCTACTGACTGGTGGCAATAATGGCAAGTTGATAGTTAAGCTTTAAACACCAAGCAAAAAAGTATTCTCGAAAGCCATTCGAGAATACTTTATATCTAATCCCACTCCTGCACGATGCATCTTTTCTATTTGAATATGAATGTATGCTAGCGACGATTATCTGTTGCAAGTATTAAGCTCTCCTAGCATTAGCAATGATGCTCAGCCACCTACATAAAAAGTCGTCATAATTTCACACCTACATAGCAGAGCACTGTCCTTTATAAAAATTAACTGAAAAGTACAATTATCTTTTTTATCTTTCAGAAAGTTTAATGCGTGGGTTAAATCAGATGTGGCAATTGGCACTCCTTTTTTAACCGATAGTTCATATTGACCACATTTAGCCCTTTTTTGAGATAGGGCTAGATGTATCGTTCTTCCTCGATTTTGTCACTAAAGTAATAGCTACCACCGTGCAGAAAAATAATGGTGTAATTATCTTTTCCAAGATGTTTTTCGTCTGTAGCGAGGTAAATGTCCATTGTTTGTAGATTGTCAGTTGCATACTCAAAGTCTTTAAATACTGTATAAGCAGTTGCAATTTGTTCAGAAGATTTGTTTTGTGTTGCAGTGAGGTTTTTGAGCAAGATGAAAAAAATAATGAATAAATGATGCTTAAGTACAAGATTAAAATTTTCATATAAGTCTGTTTTAATATTTGTTTGATCCATAGTTTATATATGTAAAAGGTCAAACTTACACTTAACACTTAACACTTCACATTGAGTTTTAATCCAACCTAATTAACACTTTTATATTTTAAATTTTATTAATATCTCTAGTTAGGCGGTTAAGTAACTGAATATGGCTCTGCGAGATGAGTACGTAGACAAGTAATCATTACCTTGGATCGATACCGACGAATTTAACCCTGGTTACATGTTGTACTCGTTACATTTGATACCAAAACATGGCAGAAAAGTATATTGGCAACATACTCAAGATTATTAGTCAGAAAAAGATACACTACCTACAGTCAATTTAGACGATAAACTGTTTATGTATAGGTAGGTAACAATGAAGCCATTTATTTTTTCGACCACTAAATCAATTATTAGTGAAATAGGCGCGATTGAACGTATTGCCGACATCTGCTCGACGCTTGATATTTCGAAGCCATTGATCATTACTGATCAAGGCATTGTTAATGTTGGTTTAATCCAAACTTTAGATGCCGCCTTTAAAAAAGCAGGCAAAGAATATTTCTGCTTTGACCAAGTGGTGGCAGACCCACCTGAACATATTGTTTTGTCTGCTGTTGCTTATGCAAAAGAAATTAAAGCCGACGGTATCATTGGTTTTGGCGGTGGTAGCTCACTTGACACAGCAAAATTAGTGGCACTTTTGACCAACTCAGATGAACAAATCGCTGATATTTATGGTGTTGATGCAATCAGAGGTCAACGTTTACCGCTTATACTGATACCCACAACAGCAGGTACTGGCTCTGAAGTAACACCTATCGCTATTGTAACCACTGGTGATACCACCAAAGCGGGTGTTGTTTCGACAACACTGTTACCAGATATTGCTTTGTTAGATGCCAGTTTAACGTTGGGTTTGCCGTCACATGTAACTGCAGCAACTGGAATTGATGCAATGGTACATGCTATTGAAGCTTACACCAGTGCTATTAAGAAAAACCCATACTCGGATCTATTGGCTAAACAAGCGCTAACTTTATTATCAAACAATATCCTTGAAGCAACCTTTAATGGGACTAACGTTGAGGCGCGTCAAGCCATGTTGTTAGGTGCATGTCTAGCGGGGCAAGCTTTTGCTAATGCGCCTGTTGCAGCAGTTCATGCCTTGGCTTATCCATTGGGTGGGCATTTTCATATCCCACACGGATTGAGTAATGCCTTGGTATTAATTCAGGTGATGAACTTTAACCTTAGTCACTGTGCGGACTTATATGCTGAACTTGCGCCAAGTATCAGTGAGACCATCGACCTTGATGGCAGTAACAAACAGATTGCGCAGGCACTGATTAATGTTATAGCAGGTTTGATCAAACAACTTAAATTACCAGTGACTTTAGCTGAGATGGGTATTGGCGAAAGTGACATTAATACTCTAGCAAAAGACGCCATGTTACAAACACGTTTGTTGGTCAATAATCCAAAACCTGTGACCTTAGAGGACGTCAAACAAGTCTATCGTCAAGCACATCAAGGCATTGTTTAAATGAATGACAATTCGACGTTTGAAAACAATATTAATGTAAATGGAGTTGATATTGCCTATCAACTTCACGGCAATGCTCTACATCCAACATTATTGCTTATCCATGGTTTAAGCACTCCTTTAAATGGATGGCCTAGCGCCATGGTTGAGTTATTTGTTGCAGAGGGTTATCAGGTTTTACTATTGGATAATCGTGATGCTGGGCGATCTTCACAACTTGACCATTTGCCTATCCCTAAGTTGGGCTGGGTAGTGCTTCAATTTAAGTTGGGGCTTTCAATAAAAGCGCCTTATCAACTCGAAGATATGATGCAAGATGTGGTTTCGCTATTAGATACACTAAAGCTATCTGAAGTACATGTAGTTGGCGCATCAATGGGCGGAATGATAGCGCAATTGATGGCAATTCATTACCCACAAAAAGTGAAAACATTAACTTCCATCATGTCTTCAACGGGATATAAAAAGCTTCCTCCCATAGCAAAAAATATTCGCGAAGCTTTAGCACATAAACCTGCCTCAAAAGAGCACAAAGATCTGATGGATTACCACATCAAAAAATGGCAGGTTATTGGTAGCCCAGATTATCCCTCTTCAGATATTTATTTACATGAATATGTTGAAGGTATGTTGCAGCGCGGCATTACGTCAAAAGGCACATTGCGTCAAATGTTGGCCATAATGGCAGCAAAGAATAGGCAACCAGAGCTGGGAAAATTAACGGTTCCTAGCTTAGTGATCCATGGTGATAGCGATGGACTGGTCAATGTTGCAGGCGGTAAAGCCACCGCAGATGCAATACCCAACGCCAAGCTCAAAATTTACTCAGGTATGGGGCATGATTTTCCTGTTGAATTGATACCGAATATAGTCGAGGACATTGTTGCGCATATAAATACAAATATGGACCTAGGTGTTAAAACATAAATCAATATGAGGGATAGGTAGCTGTCATTATAGGCGCCGCTTCAGGGATTGGCAGACTTTAG
>JBNMPD010000113.1:0-10159 GCA_051276225.1 Flavobacteriales bacterium | reverse complement strand
GTCACAGTAGGCTCTGGTACTGTTTCTTGAAAAATATCCGATTGAATAGATACCGCATCAAGACTTTCTTGCAGACGCGCCACATAGCCTAGCTTTACCATCATCGGGTCAGTCACAATTAACGGTCGCTTGCAGTCAAGGCTTTTAAGAATATTACCGGCTTCTTTACTGGCACCATCACCCACTTGCAAAATGCGCGGTAGAATTATTTGTGTCGACATAGTCACTCCTCAATTATAAAAATTGGTTGATTAAACAAGGGACTTTTGCCCTCGGCATTAGGGATTTATACAAGCCGAGTGTGGCAAGTATCGATATGAATGAGAATGGCAGGGCCGTGACAATATAAACAATTCGTATAGCGTTCAGATCTCCCGTCAAGCTGTAAAGTGCTTCGGCAATATTGGGATAAATTACGGTGAATAGACATAAAGCCACCACTGACAACACCAAGGTATTAACTGGATCAATGTCCGTAAAAATGCTGATTTGTGGTGCTGATATCAATCGTACCCCCACTTTTATAATTATATTGCCTAAAACGATACAAAACATATTGTTATTCATATTAAAGCTAAGTGCAAGCCTTAATTATTTAGACCATTGATGTCCCCATTGCCAAGCTATTAATAAAACAATGCCTTGCAATAAATCTATTAATGGCAGGGCCTGCAGCGAAGCTCATTAACCCCTAGCTATAAAAAAAAACGTGCCTCAGGGCCATTATTAGTTGCTGGTCGGCGACGGTTTTGGTTTCTACTATTGCGCCCAGAATTTAGGGTGGTATCACGGCTTGAAGAAGCTGACCACAAACACATAATAATAAACAGAGCTTAAATGATGAAAAAAGAAATTCAACTACCTCTTAAAGGAGTTTGTGTTGTCGACTTTGGTCAGCAGATTGCTGGTCCAGCCGCAGCGATGGTATTGGCAGATTTGGGAGCCAAAGTTATACATATTGATCCCCCGTCAGGGCCGCAATGGAAACACCAGGCCAATGCCATTTTAAACCGTAATAAAAGTTGTTTAAGTATAGATTTAAAAACGCCTGAGGGTGTAGCTCAAGCTTTGCAATTGATTGAACATGCGGATGTGGTAATTGAATCATTTCGTCCTGATGTGATGAAACGTCTGGGTATCGACTTTGTTAAACTACGTGAAACACGTCCAGAATTGATTACCTTGTCAGTGCCAGGATTTGCGAGTAACGACCAACTTCGTAGCCAGTGGAAAGCCACTGAGTCAGTCGTTGCTGCCACGGCAGGTGCCTATACAGATATGGGCTTTAATCGTGTATTGATGGGGTTAAACCCTTGCTTTTCACCGCTTCCATTGGCGTCTGCCTATGCGACTACTCTTGCCGCAAGCTCTGTGGTGTTGGCACTTTTGTCACGTGAGACCACAGGTTATGGCGATAATATAGAAGTCCCTATCATTGCTGCGACCATGGAAGGGTTGTCATACAACTCCTATCATGTGGCGGAGTTACCCGAGCGCTATAAAACCATGCGCGAGCTAGAAATTGAGCATCGCCGTGCTAATAATATTAAATTTGATTTAAATTACGAAGACCTTCAGGAATATCTGGACCCGTTTTATCGAAGCTACTCTTGTGCTGATGGCCGCATGTTTTATATTGTGTGTCCTTCACACCGTAATCATGCCCGTCGCTGCTTAGAAACATTGGGGCTGTATGAAGAAGTGATGGCTGAAGGTATGCCTGAGGTGACAAATCTGCATTTGCCAGTAAGTGACTGGGAAGGTGAGAGTTCTCTTGGTGTTTATCCCTTACCTAAACGCTGGGCCGATATCATTGCTGCAAAAATAAAGTTGGTGATGTTAACTAAGTCGTCCTCGCAATGGGGGGTTATTTTCGGAGAGAAGCAAATTCCAGGTGCTCCTCACAGAACCACTAAAGAATGGGTGAATAGCCAGCACTGTAATGATGCAGGACTAATCGTCGAAGTGAACGACCCAGTTTACGGGTTAATGAAGCAACCAGGTCCAATAGCATGGTTGGAAGATTCGGCTCACAAAATGCTCAATCCTTCACCTCGTGAGTTTGTGACATTTGATCAGGCTCTAGCCCTATTGGCTGCAGTAAGCTCTCAAGGCAAAGCCACTCAAGTCATGGCTTCTGATGACAAAAACCAGCAATCAAAAGGGTGGCTGGATGGTTTGCGAATATTAGATTTGAGTAATGTAATTGCTGGCCCCCATTCCACGGCGTTTCTTGGTCGTTTTGGTGCCAAGGTGATTAAAGTTGAGCCAGTAGTACCTATGTATGATCCGCTGATCGGAACATTGTTTACCTTTCAAGCAGATATGGGCAAAAGTAGTGCGCTGATTGATATTAACACTGAGGAAGGTCGGGAAGCCTTAAACCGCTTAGTACGCAATGTTGACTTAGTGGTAATTAATGCCCCTGAGCGACAGATGAAACCTTTAGGCCTGGACGAGGACACATTGCAAGCCATTAATCCTGGAGTGTTATTTTGCCGTCTTGATTGTTTTGGTGGACCGATGCCTGCTAAGAAAACTAATTATATTGGCTACGACGATGTTATTCAGGCTAATAGTGGCATTATGAGTCGTTTTGGGGGCATAGAGACACCAGAAGAACATGCACATCTTGGTACCTTAGACGTTAACTGTGGATTTGCTGGTGGCTTGGCTATGGCAGTGGCGCTTTATAATAAAGCTAAAACAGGCGGGGTGAGCCGGGCTCGGACCTCATTGTCTGCAGTGACTAATTTAGCACAGCTACCATTTTGTTTTGATTATGCGGGTCTCGAAGATTTTAATGAGCCTTCTGGACGTGAAATTATGGGCAATCACGAATTGTCTCATTTTTATCAAACGTCTGATGATTGGATTTTTCTT
This sequence comes from Flavobacteriales bacterium, assembly GCA_051276225.1. Classification (GTDB taxonomy): domain Bacteria; phylum Pseudomonadota; class Gammaproteobacteria; order Enterobacterales; family Alteromonadaceae; genus Paraglaciecola. Next base: position 7,276 of record JBNMPD010000113.1, on the reverse strand, counting down.
GATGCGAATGCAACTGATTTAGTCACCTTAGAAACAATTTATGGCTTGCAGGGTATTAATGCCACAGAAGATATTGGGGTGTTTTTAACCGTCGCTTTTCAACAAGCCTCAGCACAGGTATGGATGTCAAGATTGCTGAACGCAGATATCGCCGTTGCGCAACCTATGTCTATTGAAATATTACGCGAAAAATACAGCCGTGTGGCTGATGGTAAGCCGGGTATTGAACTGGGAAGCTTTTCTTTTTCAATTTATCCTGATCATCCTAGTGGTCATCAGATAACACAGATTGATCACTATGCGATCCGGCCTACCCATTCACGCATTGATGCTATTAGTCCTACTGAGGCCCATGGTCACTCCACAAGGGAAATTCTCAAGGCTGTTGATTATAGCGATGCGCAGATTAATTCAATGCTGCAGCGCGGTATAGCAGGATTGGCTTGGGGTAAAAGTTATCTGCCAGCAGATTCGATAGGTATGCCTGTGCCATCATTAGATGCACTGTTAAACGTGCATAATACACAGACTGAAAGTTGGGTATACAGCGAGTCGATTGAAGCAGAACTTGTTACTACAATTTTACAGTAAGTTTAGTCGCAGAATCGATGTGGGCTGCTGCTCCCACATCATTGATGAGATGAAGTGTTTCCCAAAAACGACCGCTATTATTGTTTTATACAATGGAGTTGAAACTTAAAAGTACCGCTTATATTTTATACCAGCAGTACTTTTTTATAGAAACAATTAACAGCTTGCTAGTGATAAACCTAAGTATAAATGTGGGATAAACTACATTGTTATTGTCGGAAAATATCAGTGGGTTTTACTGGTAACTAATTAACTAACAACAACCCATTATTAATTATCCATAATGGATTGTGCCTAATGTGGCAGACATCAGAATTAGATCGAAGCAGCCCTAAAGCTTGCCCTGTTCTCAAACACAGCTAAAACGGATACCAAACTCTACGTTTTATTTTATTATATTTTAGTTTTGGTGGGTGTTTTTTATTTAAATAGCCGTATCAATCAGACGATGCGATGTTCCCAATGATGTCTATTAGCTTTGTTATTTGAAAATCTGCGGGAATCAAGAGCCGTTGAAATCAGTGAATCAGGCGCTCTTGAACCGGTAGAAGTTTATTATTACTAATCATTACAAATTAACAGGCTTGCATCAGGCCTGTTTCTGCCAGCATCTGCACACTATTTAAGCGTGCTTGCATATTATGTATCGGCATCGACACTATGACTTCATCAACATTGGTAGCTTCAATAAATTTGCTTAGTTTATCGGTTACTGTCTGTTTTGAGCCCACCATGGCGTAACGTAAGATATTCGACAACATCGCTTGGTCAGCTGCAGTACACATTGAAGATAGATCATCTACTGGTCTGGCAAAAGGACGATTCGCTCCTTTACGCATATTCATAAATTGCTGTTGCACTGAAGTAAATAGGTATTTGGCTTCTTCGTCACTATCGGCAACCACCGCCATCAACCCAGCCATCATATAAGGTCTTTGGGATTGCTGTGACGCTTGAAAACTAGAACGGTAAAGGCTGATAGCATCGAATAGTTGATCAGGTGCAAAGTGTGAAGCAAAAGAGTAGGGCAGTCCAAACTGGCCTGCTAGTTTGGCACTATATAAACTTGAACCCAACAACCAAATGGGGATGTAGGTATTTGCCCCAGGAACGGCAATAATATTTTGCCCTGCCTGTGGTGCCCCTAAATAATGTTGTAGTTCACGAATATCTTCAGGGTAATTATCTACATCAGAAGTTTGATGGCGTCTTAAGGCTCTAGCTGTTGCCATATCAGTGCCGGGCGCACGGCCTAAACCTAAGTCTACTCTATCTGGAAATAAGGTCGCCAAGGTGCCAAATTGTTCTGCAATCACTAAAGGAGAATGATTAGGTAACATCACACCACCTGAGCCAATTCTAATTTTAGACGTGGCGGCAGCAATATGTCCCAGCACTACCGATGTTGCAGAGCTAGCCACGCCGAACATGCCATGATGCTCTGCTAACCAGACACGGTTGTAACCAGATTGCTCCGCCTGTATTGCCAGTTTGCGTGAATTATCAAGGGCGTCGGCAAGGCTTGACCCTTCTGCGATAGGGGCTAGGTCAAGTATTGAGAAGGGCGGAGTCATTGGTAGCCTAGTGTAAGTAAAATAATTATTTAAATATTATCATAAGTGGATCAGACGAGTTGTTCTTTAGATATTTTGTTTTTTACTGATATAACGCAAAAAGTAAACATCAATTAGACGCATTAAATTGCGTCTAATTGATGTTCTGGTTTGGCTTTAATAAAGGCGTCAATTTGATTGCAGTTTTGGTAAGCATTCATGATTTTTGGAAATAACGTCATATCAACTTCAAATCTTAGTGCGTTGTAAACCTGTGGGATTAAATAAATATCTGCTAATGTCAGTTGTGCGCCAAAGCAGTATTTTGTTTTTTCTAACATACTTTCCAATGCTGCAAACCCTAAGACTATCCAATGTTGATACCAAGCTAACTTTTGCTCAGCATCCACTTTTAAGTCAACTGTCAGGTAATTGAGTACTCGTAAATTGCAGACAGGGTGTATATCACAAGCAATCATATCCACAAAGCTTTGAATTTTTGCCGCCTGAAAGGGTTCAGGTGGTAACAATCTAGAGCTAGGATATAGACTATCTAAATAACTCAGAATTGCGCCTGACTGAGCTAAAAAGCGCCCTTCATCGGTTTCTAAACATGGCACCAATCCTTGTGGTTGTTTAGTTAAATAGTCAGCGCTCTTATGCTTTTTTTTTAGCAGATTGACTGACTCGATACTATACTCAATCTGCTTTAGGTTTAAGGCAATTCTGACTCGATAAGCGGCAGATGAGCGATAGTAACTGTATAACTTCATGGTTATGGCCTATACGTTGACTGGCAAAATAGTAGCAACCACTTCCCCAAAACCAATTCTGGCAGCGCCTTGCTTACTGCATGATGCACGCATAATAATACTGTCACCATCTTCTAAGAATGTGCGTTTTTCGCCATTGGGAAGGTCGACGGGTGTTTTGCCTCCTTTGCTCAATTCAAGTAATGAACCCGCTTCTTCAAATGTTGGCCCTGACTGAGTACCTGAACCTAATAAATCGCCGGAACGCATGGCACAACCATTGCTCGCATGATGGGTTATCAGTTGCGCGGGTGTCCAATAAGAATATTTGAAATTAGACTTGGATAATTGTGTCATCTGTTGTTTGTTTTCACGCATTGCTTGAGTCTGTATAAAACAGCTTAAGTCGATGTCTAAACCACCATGTTGAGTATTTTGTTCGCTACTTAAATGTGGCAACGGCTGGGGGTCTGTTTCTGGGCGAGTGAAATTGCTGCGATAGGGCGCTAAGGCTTCCATGGTCACTATCCATGGTGAAATAGTCGAGGCAAAACTTTTGGCTAAAAATGGCCCTAATGGTTGGTATTCCCAGGCTTGAATATCACGCGCAGACCAGTCATTAAAAATACAGATCCCAAACAGGTGTTGTTCGGCGTTTTCGATGTTTATAAGTTCGCCCATTTGGGTGCTTTTACCCACAAACAAGCCCATTTCTAATTCATAATCTAAACGTTTGCACGGGCCAAAACTGGGCTCAGTGGCATCAGGTGCCTTGGTTTGACCCACTGGCCGGTGAAACTTTTGACCGGATATGCCAATTGTCGAAGAACGGCCATGGTAACCAATGGGTATCCATTTATAGTTAGGCAATAAAGGGTTGTCAGGGCGGAATAATTTGCCTATTGCGGTAGCATGGTAAATAGAAGTATAAAAATCAGTGTAATCGCCAATATGGCAAGGCATACCAAATTCTATATCTTGTTGACTAATCAGGGCTGCAGTCAAGGCGCTTTGTAATTCTGAATCGCTGCGTAATGCTTTGGATAAAGCTAACCTCAGGGCTGAATTGGTTTGTGCACCTAAGTCCATCAATGTATTTAAAGTTGATTGACTGGCTGCTTGTAATGCTGCCTGAACACTGCCTGAAAAAATATTAGCATCAGCCACTGCTGCTAAATCAAGCACCTGATCGCCAATTGCTACGCAACCTCTAAAAGCTTCACTGTGTGCTTTGCGTTTAAATATGGCAAAAGGTAAGTTTTGAATAGAAAAATCACTATTACTATTTGCAGAACTGACCCAACTGGTTAGATTGACATCATGGGTTTCATTAATCATTAACATGTCTTTTTCTCTCTTAATTATTTTTAGCTGGTGGCTGTTATCAAGCCTTTCCGTCAAAATGTTTTGTTAGATTTCCCCAACAACTCAGATAATCTTTTTGTCTAGTAGGTGAGTGTAGTGCAAATTCTGTAGGTGCAATCACATAACGAGATTCAAACATAAACGCTAATGTATTATCGTATTTTTGTGGACTAAGTTGGTTATTGGATGCTTTTTCAAATACTGCTGCTTCTGGTCCATGAGGCGTCATGCAGTTATGCAAACTCATACCGCCGGGTTCAAAGCCTTTTTCTTTAGCGTCATATACACCATGCACTAACCCCATAAACTCACTCATCACATTACGATGATACCAAGGTGGTCTGAAGGTGTTTTCAGCCACCATCCAACGTGGTGGAAAAATAACAAAGTCCATGTTGGCAGTGCCTTCGGTATCTGAAGGAGAAGTTAACACTGTAAATATAGAGGGATCAGGATGATCAAAACTGACTGTGTTGATCACATTAAAACGGGACAAATCATATTTATAAGGAGCACTATTACCTACCCATGCCACTACATCTAGTGGGCTATGGTCTAGTTCAGATTGGTACAATTCGCCGCAGAATTTGGTGACTAAACAACAGGTTTGTTCTTTGTCTTCAAACCAAGCTGTTGGGTAATGAAAGTCACGTTGATTAGCAAACCCATTAGCACCTACTGGGCCTCTTTCTGGCAAAGTAAAAGGTGCGCCGTAGTTTTCACAAACATAGCCGTGAATGGGTTCATTCATAGGTTCTATTTGAAACTTAATACCACGGGGAATAACTAGTATCTCACCGGGTTTTACATTGAGTAGCCCCAACTCCGTGCGAGCGTTTAATTCACCTTGCTCAGGTACCAATAATAACTCGCCATCTGTATTACAGAAATAACGATTTTCCATGTCCTTATTCGCTGAATAAAGATGTATGCCTATGCCTATATGGGTTTTTGCATCGCCATTAGCAGCGATAGTGGTAAGTCCATCAATAAAGTCAGTGGGAATGTTTGAAATGGGTTGTGCACTCCAACGCATAACATTGGGTGGACAAGGTGGGCCGCTTAAAGGTGCCGTGCGAAGCAAGCCTTTATCAATAGGTAAATAGTCACCCATGCTGATCGATGGTCGAATACGATACATCCATGTGCGGCGATTTTCATGTCTAGGGGCAGTGAAGGCAGTAGTACTAAATTGTTCAGCATATAAGCCATATGCACACTTTTGCGGATTAAACTGGCCAATAGGCAATGCGCCTTTTAACGCTTCAGATTCATGTTCATTATTAAACCCGTGGGAATAACAAATATTATCTGGCTTAGTCATTGGTTTACCCGTTGAATTTCTCTGTAATATAGTCTCATATGAAACTATATTGCTGTTATTATCAACCTTTATTCAATTTAACTGTGCTGTATTTTATTCTTTACGCAAAACAGTCTGGTGACAAAACATGCAAGAAATAGATATAAATACTGATTTAAATAGTGACAATGAAGACAAAGATTCAGTGCAACTCAGTCAATTTGTTCCTTACAGAATGGTGCATTTAGCATCAAATATAAGCTTGGCACTATCAAAAATTTATAAACAAGAATTTAATATTAGCATTCCAGAATGGCGAGTATTGGCACAGTTAGCCGAACAACAAAAACTGTATTCCAAAGACATTGGCGAAATCACCTCAATGGATAAATCTAAAGTATCGCGGGCTGTAAAAGCTTTAGAAAGTAAAAATTATTTGATAAGACAAACAGATAAAAAAGATAACCGCGCCGCTTATCTGTCTTTAACTGTTAAGGGCAATTCGCTGTATCAAAAAATTGCACCTAAAGCACTGCAATGGGAAAGGCAACTTATTGGTGTATTAAAAGCCAGTGAATTTAAAGATTTAATGAATATTTTGGGTAAGTTGGATAAACAAGTTTTACAGATTGAAGAAGAGAAAAAGTAGGTTGTAAGTGCCTATCAGTATTCAACATTAGGGGCTTTAAGGTGTGCTTGTTCTGCAGTAATCAAATTTAATATAAGCGATGGCCTGTTTCTTTTTTAATAAAACAAAGTTAAACATCTTAACTAAGTTTTTCAAAATAAATTGAGGTGTAGTCAAAAATAATTAATTCTAGGTATTAATCTTGATACTCTGTTGCTCTATCGATACTACTTAACTTTATTTCACTGCTATATTCTGCTAATCGGTCATTAAATTATGTGGAAAATGTGTCATGACACACCGTGTTTGGAACACTATATTTTTTAAGATTTTATGTGTTATTTCAGTATTAGTCAGCCCTGTGAGTTTTGCATATACCCAAAAAGTACTTGATCAAATAATGATGCAAAGTCCTGAGATTATGAAAATTGGTCTAATGGCAATAGTGGGTGTGTTTGTTTTTTTATTATTGTTAGTCATCATCATTAAAATTCAACTTATTAGCTCGCGAAACAAACAAAAAAAACACCATAAAAAATTAACAGATAAACAATCCCTGCTCGAAAACTTCAAGGTTGGCATGTTGCACGTTAATCTGGCAGGTGAAATTATTTTTGCCAATCGTGTTGCCGCATTTTTTCTGGGTAGTAAAGAAGGAACGTTAATCAACCGACTTTTGATTGAAGTGTTTGATGACGACGTGCAAAAATCGATTAACGCAGCTTTAACCTCTAATCAGTATGTATATTTGCAAACCTATGTGGCAGCTAGTAAGCGTCATTTGCAATTAGGATTCAGTAAACAGTCTGATATCAATCATGGTATAGCCACTGTTATTTCACTCGCTGATGTGAGTAATTATCAGCATAAAATCAAGCAACAATCCTCTCACTTAGACAGCTTAAATCAAAGATTACAACAAACTGGCTTAGCTAGGCTTAGTATCAACTTTGATGACAATACTTTTACCTCAGATCAACTATTTGCTGATTTGTTATCATCAACTGCGCCTTTAAATGGTGAGCTTAATCAATTAGTGAAAACGCTAAACAGCAAAGCCGTGTTTGAGTGGGAGCAGGCCTTA
>JBNMPD010000112.1:0-10178 GCA_051276225.1 Flavobacteriales bacterium | reverse complement strand
GGTTTCGACGAAATAGCTCTGTGTTCAAAGCTTACCCTCCCCCAAAAAAAAGTATCGCTTTCTTATCTCTGGGTATAACTTAAAAAACGCTCTCGCTGAGATACTTTTTATCACTTGCATTATATGACTAGGAGCTGTGTTTGGCTTCCCTTTGATAACCATATGCATATTATCTTCTGGAATTTCTAACTCCTGAATATCAAGGTCGTAGTCATACCCAATTTTGTGAATAATAGCCTTCATATCTTCGCGATAGGGCTCAACAAACACTGTGTGACGATACTTTGGTATCCAAACTAAGTAATACATCAAACGATAGACGTGATGCGTATTTCTCTGAAGTTTCATACGGTGGAAGTCCCCCCCCCCCCGAGATTTACGCTGCGCGGTTAAATAAACTTAGCCCAACTGATTCAGCGCCCCGATATTTAGAAGCGATGGGGTGCTGAGTTACTCAACAATCTTATATTTGCTCGGCCGACTAATAAACAAGCGCTGTTATTACAAGCTGACATCTTTGAACAAATGGACTTTCGAGCACAAAGTGCTGGGTGACGAAACACCTACCTTTCTGGTGCATGGGAGTTAAGACACGGCGTATCTAAAAATGCAGCTTCAACTCAGGCTGGCCCAGAGATGATCCAAGCTATGTCTTCTGAAATGTTATTTAATCTGCTGGGTGTGAAGTTAGATATAACCAAAGCTCGAAATAAAGAGTTTAAGATCAATATTATTATTTCTGACCGACAGGAAAAATTTGCTTTGGAACTCAAAAATTAACATTTAAACAATATTAAAGCACAGCAGTTTGAAGATCCTATCGTCACAGTCACCTTAAACCGTGGGGGCCTTGATCAGGTGTTAATGAAAACGATGACCTTTAAACAACTTATCGCCAATAACCGAATTACCTTTGATGGTGATGCCAATACGTTCTTTGGACTCATGCAAATGATGGAAGACTTCCCATTCTGGTTTAATGTAGCGACGCCTTAATAGCATGCGGTTCTAATCATTCCTCCCAAAACAATAAACAATAAGACCCAAATAAAAAGAGGACCAGTAGTTACCTACTGGTCCTCTTTTTATTTGGGACTTATTGTGAGTCTGTCAATAGAGATCATTGCAAACAGAACACTCTAATATATGTATTTAACTTCAAATCATAATGTTACTCACAATCGTAACCATATTATTGATTAGCTACTTAACTGATGGCTTATTACCAATTCTTAATGCCCAGGCCAAGGCCGGTATTAAGGTCAGTGCACCCAACATATTCAGTAAAAACATAAAGGTTAGTAATAATCCCATATCGGCTTGAAACTTAATCGGTGAGAAAACCCAGGTTGCGACACTTATTGCTAAGGTAATACCCGTGAACGCGACTGCCTTGCCTGTTTGATTAAGGGCATACAAATAGGTGTCGTACAGAGACTTATTCATGCTTAAGGCTTCTCTGACTTTGCTAAAGATGTAAATACCATAATCCACACCTATACCGACCCCTAGAGCGATAACAGGTAAAGTTGCTACCTTGACTCCAATACCTAAGACTGCCATCAACGCTTGGCTTAAGATTGAAGTTAATACCAATGGCACGACAATACTGATAACCGTACGTACAGATCTAAAAGTAATCAAACACAGAGCAATGACCACTGAATACACCCATATCAACATTTCTGTTTGTGCTTCTTCTATCACCATATTCGTCGCAGATTCAATGCCCGCATTACCTGCTGCCATTAAAAATTCGATACCTTTTGGTGGATTTTCTAGAACAAATGCATTCACAGCATCAACCACATTTTGCAACGTGTCGGCTTTATGATCATTCAGGAATATCAGTACCGGGGCCATACTACAGTCCTGATTAATTAAGCCTGGTGGAACTTTAGCCAAAGACGCATTGGTTACGAATTGATTACGGTTCAAACCAAACCATTTAATAGAGCCTTCATTCATACCAAATATGCCAAATTTGGATACATCTGCAATGGATTTAACATCTTGTACACCAGGCGTGTTTCTAATGCTCCATTGAAATTGATCAATCCAAACTAAGTTGTCATATTTAATGCATTGCTCTTGTGCAGTTTTAGCCATCACCACAAATACGTCAGTACTGGTGCTGTAGTTTTCAACTATGTAGGCATTGTCTAAGTTATAAACTGAATCAGGTCTTAATTCAGGTGCACCTGCATCAAGATCGCCAATTTTCATGAACTGAGAAAAATACAATCCAACCACAAATAACACAGCACCGACTGTCAGCGCTATTTTTGCCATAAAAGGCTTAGCGAAGTTGGCAAAAAACTTTTCTACAATGGAAATATGCTCTAATGATGTGCGCGCATGATTGACCGCTGACTGGGTTACCCCAACGTAACTCATGACAATGGGCAGAGCTATCAGGTTAGTCACTATGATCACTGCCACACCAATACTGGCAGCAATCGCCAACTCTTGGATAACGCCAATATCAATGACCATCAAGGTAGTGAAACCGATGGCGTCACTCACCAAGGCGGTCATACCGGCCACTACTAATGAACGAAACGCTAATTTGGCAGAATCAGCTTTGTTATGACCACTTACCGAGTGGTAAATAATCGAATTTATGATTTGCACCCCATGGCTAACACCAATCGCAAACACCAAAAAAGGCACCAGCATTGAGTAAGGGTTAATTCCATAGCCTAATAGGTTAAGAATACCTAACTGACAAATGACCGCAAAAATAGAAAAGAATAAAACAGCAAAGGTACTTTTTAAACATCTAGAGTACAAAAATAGCAGCACAAAAGTGATGGCAACGGCTAACCCAAAAAAGATAACCACCTGTAAAGCACCATCAATTAAATCACCGACTACTTTTGCAAAACCCACAATTCTGATTTGCACAGAATCGGTTTGATATTTATCTCTTATCTCTGATTCTAACTTGCTAGATAAGTCCCGATAATCTAAGGGTAAGCCAGTCTCTGGATTAATATCCTGAAGTGGGGCCAAGATCATAGCTGATTTGAAGTTATTACCGACTAATACACCTACTTGACCTGATTTTAAGGTGTTGGTTTGCAGCTTTCTTAAAGATTCTGCTGAGCCATCATAGCCATCAGGAATTACCGCTCCCCCTACAAATCCTTCCTCTGTGACTTCTGCCCACCTAACATTAGGTGTCCATAATGATTTAAGCTCATTACGATTGACGCCAGGAATAAAAAACACTTCGTCAGTGACTTGTTTTAATATTTCCTGAAACTCTGGTTCGAATATGTCACCGTTGGTGTTCTCAACCACGACACGCACCACGTTGCCCAGTCCCGCGAGTTCTTTGCGGTAAGTTAAGAAATTATTGATGAATTCATGTTGACCAGGGATCATCTTAGTGAAACTGGCTTCTGGCTTAACCTGTACTGCCTGAATAGATAGAAGAACAAATAAAACACTTATTATGCTCAGAATAGCCACACGTTTACTAAATAAAAAATTTTCGATCGTTTGTTCAAATTTTGATGGAGACTTTTCCATAAATACCCTTATTTAACCAACCAAGTAGTCATGCCAAATTGGCCGGCTAATACTAAGCTATTGTCACGTATAACTACCGATGAAAAAACGGCGCTCGACGGATGTCGATGAAGACTAAGATTTGAAATATCATTGACATTAAACCTTACAATGATACCTCCATGCCCAACCAAACTAACAGTCATGTCATCTGCAATCACACCGCCTAATAAACTGGCACTACTACCTATATTTGAGGCTTTCCATGATTGACCATTATCGTTTGATACCATGAAATTACCTTGAAGACCAAAAGCAACAAGGGAGTTTTGTTTTGCGGTAATGCCAAAAAGACTTCCATCATAAGGCATGTCCATTGTTTGCCATGTTTGTCCGTTATTGATTGACGAAAAACCAAGACCATTCTCACCCACAATATACATAAATCCATTGTCGGCGGTAACAATTGAATTCAAGTGATATTGGCTTGGATTCTGAACTCGACCGTCAATCAACTGCCAAGTGTCACCCAAGTCAACACTGGTGAGAAGTGTGCCGTACGCACCTACAGCAAATAGCTGATCGTTGTCATTAACAGTAATGCCTAATAATGGTTTATTAGGTCCATTTTCTAGTTCAACCTGAGCGTCTTCAAGATTAAATTCAAGATCCTCGATGTCGTATTGAAGATCTGCAATCTCATTCTCGTCTGTTAACTCTTCAAGGCGTTCTTGAAAGCTAATAATCTTTTTACCAATATAGGTGATTTTTAACTTAGTTAATTCATTACCGTCAAACACCTTGGACCACTTGTCACTTTTTGGCTCACTTTTCAAAATAATCGAATCATGGCCAACCACAAACCGAGTTCCATCGTTCAAAGTGGTGATACCAGTCAAAGTTAAGCTGACAGGTACAGTCTGCTGTTGCCAGTTGTCCATATCGGTCCACGTTAAAACGTGTCCACGTTCGCCTACTGCAAGGACCTGATTTTTGTGTTGGATGATACTGGTAATAATGCTTTTATTAGCTATATCACTTTTTAATGCAGGGATCTGCAATAAATCAAATTGTCCCTGAGCACTTACATTAGTGGCAATACCAGAGAGCAATATGGCTAAAAATATATTGGACCTTCTCATATTTTGTCCTTATCTTGTTAATAACATGCTAATTATTGAATATTCCAATCCAAACTAATAGAAATTCTATGCCAAAAGATTATCTTTTGTGCGTTTGGTTAGTCTTTGATTGGTTTGGGCGACAGAAATGTCATTTAAATTTGTAGTGGCAGTAGTAGAATAAAGCAGTCAAATATACTTCAGCACATTTGACTACATATTTATTTCCGAATAAATTTTCGTACAAATTGTAAAATAAGTAATGCATATTCATTAACCAAAAAAGTAGGAACTACTTTTGAGGTGCCTACTCTGCTTAGGCTTTCAATATTTTATGAATGGAAATTCTAAATTTCCGCAACGCATGACGCCAATTCTCTTGGAAAACTTGCCACTATTAACAAAGATCATAATACTAATCTTTAAAATGTGCATACCAGACATAACAAATAAATTATTTATTACTACATGGCTTTTCATGCAAGCTTAAATTAAAAAATGGTTATCTAAATGTATTCAACAGCGATTATCTCAAATTCAACCGTGCCTTTAGGTGTTTGAATATTGACAACGTCGTCTAAGGACTTACCAATCAACCCACGGGCTATAGGCGAGCCCACCGAGATTAAATTATTTTTAATATCAGCTTCATCCTGACCCACTATCTGGTAAGTGATTTCTTCATCAGTTTTCAAATTGATGATAGTCACAGTTGTGCCAAAAATAACCTTACCATTATTGGTCATTTTGGTGACATCTATTATTTGTATATTAGAAAGCTTACCTTCAATATCTTGTAAACGTCCTTCACAAAAACTTTGTTGCTCACGCGCAGCGTGATACTCAGCATTTTCTTTCAGGTCGCCATGTTCTCTTGCCTCAGCAATGGATTTAACAATCTGAGGTCTTTTAACCGATTTTAAATATTTCAACTCTTCACGAAGCAATTCTGCTCCTTTGGCTGTCATTGGATATAGGGTCATATCAACAACTCTCTTATTTTTTGTTATTTGATTCAAATTAATGGGTACTAAATACGACTTTTCAACTAAAGGAAAAACTGAACTGCAATTTACCCCTTAGTTGTTGACAGTGGTCAGTATTAGTAAATACGTTTATGTAGTTCTTGTACTGATGTGACTCGAGCTCTGTCATCAGCTTTATTAGCATTAACGGTAGCAAACGCGGCGTTCATTGTAGTGGTATACGCCACCTTGTTTAATAGCGCTTCTTTGCGGATATAAACAGAGTCATTAATCGCTTGACGACCCTCAGTCGTATTCACAATATAACAATATTCGCCATTTTTGATAGCATCTACAATATTAGGACGACCTTCACTAAGTTTATTAACAATGGAACATGCAACACCTGCATTATTCAATACCGTCGCGGTTCCTTTAGTCGCTTCTAACGTGAAACCTTTGGATGTCATGGCTTGGCCTAGCTCTATCACTCGGTTTTTATCGTTTAATCGAACAGATAACAACGCTTTACCACCAACAGGGATTGGTTGACTGGCACCTAAATTAGCTTTTGCATACGCTTCTTCGAAACTGTCACCTACCCCCATAACCTCACCTGTTGAGCGCATTTCAGGCCCAAGTAGTGGATCAACACCTTGAAACTTAGCAAAAGGTAAAACCACTTCTTTAACCGAGAAAAATGGAGGGATAATTTCTTTAGTAATACCTTGTGACACTAACGATTGGCCCACCATCACTCTTGCACCAATTTTAGCTAAAGGCATACCTGTCGCTTTTGATACAAAAGGAACAGTCCGCGCGGCACGAGGATTAACTTCAATCAAATATACCTGGCCATCTTTTACCGCAAATTGGGTATTCATTAAACCAATCACGCCCAACTCCAAGGCCATGGCTTTTACTTGCTGACGCATTACATCTTGCACTTCAACACTTAATGAATAAGGCGGTAATGAACAGGCAGAATCCCCAGAGTGCACCCCTGCTTGCTCGATATGTTCCATAATGCCGCCGATAACCACGTCTGCGCCGTCACAAATAGCATCAACATCAACTTCTATAGCATCGTCCAAAAAACGATCTAACAATACCGGTGAGTCGTTGGATACTTTAACTGCATTATTTAAGTATCTTTTAAGGTCATTAATGTCGTAAACAATTTCCATGGCACGACCACCTAAAACATAAGAAGGACGCACAACTAATGGGAAACCAATTTTATCTGCAGCCACTAAGGCTTGTTCCAAATTTCTAACCGTTGCATTAGCAGGTTGCTTCAGGTTAAGTTTGTTAACCATTTTTTGGAAACGTTCACGGTCTTCTGCTTTGTCAATTGCATCTGGTGAAGTACCAATAATAGGCACACCAGCCGCTTCTAATTCGCGCGCTAATTTAAGAGGGGTCTGTCCGCCATATTGCACAATTACGCCTTTAGGCTTTTCGATACGTACAATCTCTAATACATCTTCTAGGGTCACAGATTCGAAGTACAAACGGTCAGAAGTATCATAATCAGTAGACACTGTTTCTGGGTTGCAGTTGACCATAATAGTTTCATAACCGTCTTCTCGTAGAGCAAGCGCGGCATGAACACAACAATAGTCAAACTCAATTCCCTGCCCTATACGGTTTGGACCACCACCCAACACCATGATTTTATCATTGTCAGTTGGGTTAGACTCACATTCTTCATCGTAAGTAGAATACATATAAGCAGTGTCAGATGAGAACTCCGCCGCACAAGTATCAACACGCTTGTAAACAGGATGAATGTCAAAACTGCGACGCAATTCACGTACATCTGATTCATCTACACCGGTTAGATCAGCAATTCTGGAGTCTGCAAATCCTTTACGCTTAAGTATTCTCATCAAATCTTCATCAATTGAAGATAACCCAGACTCATGAATTTGTTGTTCAAGGATGATGAGTTCTTCAATCTGAACCAAATACCATTTGTCAATATTGGTTAATTCGAAAATGTCATCTACAGACATACCCATGCGCATCGCATCAGCGATATACCAAATACGTTCAGCACCCGGTTCACGCAATTCACGGATGATGGTACTTTTCGCCTCTGGTGCGTGAATATCGATAATAGAATCAAGGCCGTTCACATTGACTTCTAAACCGCGTAACGCTTTTTGTAATGATTCTTGTTGGTTACGACCAATGGCCATAACCTCACCCACTGATTTCATTTGTGTGGTGAGTCGGTCATTAGCGCCGGCAAACTTTTCAAAATTAAAACGTGGTATTTTAGTGACCACATAATCGATAGTGGGTTCGAAAGATGCTGGGGTTAAACCGCCCGTGATATCGTTGGCTAATTCATCGAGGGTGTAACCAATAGCTAGTTTAGCGGCAACTCTAGCAATAGGAAAGCCTGTCGCTTTTGATGCTAAAGCTGAAGAACGAGATACCCTTGGGTTCATCTCAATAACAACCAAGCGACCGGTTTTAGGGTCTACGCCAAACTGGACGTTTGAACCGCCAGTTTCTACTCCAATCTCACGTAGCACCGCAATAGCCGCATTACGCATGATTTGAAATTCTTTGTCAGTCAAGGTTTGTGCAGGAGCAACGGTGATAGAGTCACCTGTATGCACGCCCATAGGATCTATATTCTCTATGGTACATACAATAATGACGTTGTCAGCTTTGTCTCTGACCACTTCCATTTCGTATTCTTTCCAACCAATTAATGACTCATCAATCAACAATTCACTAGTAGGTGATAAATCTAATCCACGGCGACAAATTTCTTCAAACTCTTGTTTATTGTAGGCAATACCGCCACCTGAACCACCCATGGTAAAAGATGGGCGGATAATACAAGGGAATCCTATACGGGTACTCACATCAAGAGCTTCTTCCATTGTATGAGCAATTTCAGCATATGGGCACGCCAAGCCAATCGACTTCATGGCTTTATCAAAACGTTCTCTGTCTTCAGCTTTATCAATCGCATCAGCAGTGGCACCGATCATTTCAACGCCAAACTCTGCAAGAACACCGTGTTTATTTAAATCAAGGGCGCAGTTTAAGGCAGTTTGTCCACCCATAGTGGGCAATATGGCATCTGGGCGTTCTTTCTCAATGATCTTTTTCACTACTTCCCAGTGAATAGGCTCAATGTAGGTGGCATCAGCCATTTCAGGGTCGGTCATAATGGTGGCTGGGTTTGAGTTAACCAAGATCACTCGATAACCTTCTTCGCGCAAGGCCTTGCAAGCCTGTGCACCTGAATAATCGAATTCACAAGCCTGGCCTATCACAATAGGGCCAGCGCCTAAAATCAAAATGCTTTTTATGTCTGTACGTTTTGGCATGTCACAAATTACTCTACTAATTCTTGTACTTTAAAAGGTGCGTACTTGAGAAGATCCGTATTTATTGGCTCTGCTGCATTAACTCTATAAAATGGTCAAATAATGGTGCTGCATCATGTGGCCCTGGGCTTGCTTCTGGATGCCCTTGAAAACTAAAAGCGGGTTTGTCTGTTCGGTGAATACCTTGCAAAGACTTATCAAATAACGACACATGTGTCACCTCTAAAGTATTCGGCAAATTACTTTCTTCTACCGCAAACCCATGATTTTGACTGGTGATCATAACGCGTTCACCTTTAATGTCCTTAACAGGATGGTTAGCACCATGATGACCGAATTTCATTTTGGATGTTTTTGCACCGCTGGCTAACGCTAGTAACTGATGACCTAAACAAATGCCAAAAATAGGAATGTTGGTATCTAATAATTGTTTAATGGCTGTGATGGCATAGTCACAAGGCTCAGGATCGCCTGGACCATTTGACAGAAATACCCCATTTGGTTTTAACGCGAGCACTTCATCAGCAGTCGTTTTGGCTGGAACCACAGTTAATCTACAACCACGATCGGCTAACATACGTAAAATATTGCTTTTCACACCAAAATCATAGGCAACAACATGAAAGGCAGGGTTATCTAAGCCTTGTTTGAAGCCTTCACCTAATACCCAACTTCCATCGGACCATTCATAAGCTTTGTCACAGGTCACTTCTTTGGCTAAATCCATGCCTTTAAGACCAGCAAAAGCTTGTGCTTCGGCTAAAGCAACAGATTCATCTAAAGCAATGTTATCGAGTGTATTGCTGGCTATTATGCAACCGTTTTGTGCACCTTTGTCACGCAAAATTCGAGTCAATCTGCGTGTATCAATATCTGCAATACCAAGAATGTTATTTTCTTCTAAGTATTCAGAAAGACTTTGTTCACTGCGAAAATTACTGGCAAGAAGCGGTAAATCACGAATAACGAGGCCTTTGGCCCAAATTTTATTTGATTCACAATCCTCAGAATTTATGCCCGTATTACCAATATGCGGGTAAGTGAGGGTAACAATTTGTTCTGCATAAGATGGGTCGGTTAGAATTTCCTGATAACCTGTAATAGAAGTATTAAACACTACCTCTCCAACAGACATTCCAGAAGCTCCAATAGCGGTTCCTTTAAAGACTGATCCATCTTCAAGTACTAAAAGGGCAGAGTTGGCCAAATCAACCTCCAGG
>JBNMPD010000111.1:0-10188 GCA_051276225.1 Flavobacteriales bacterium | reverse complement strand
TCGGTAAAAGTTAAATTATGTCCAAAAATAATGATAAAACAACAAATAATGATACTACAGTACCATCGCTTGCTGCCGATTGGCGACAGATGGTTCAGCGCCTGCTTAAGGCTGAAATGTCAAAGCGTGGCACCAAGTATCAAGATCTTAGCGACAGACTATCTAATATAGGGATACATCAAAGCGCAGACAACCTAAGAAATAAAGTTAACAAGGGAATTATGGGCGCAGATTTGTTGTTACAAATCATGTACGTGTTAAATATGCGAAAAATTGAGCGAGATGACATCATCGAAATCTTCACTGATCTTGGAAGTCCATTAGAATAAAATCAGTTTTACAGCACCTGATTAAGTTTCTTTTTGAAGTCGATTTTATTGACTAGCGATGGGTTCGTTGTTGCTTGAACAAACAATGTAAACAATCAATTCAAATTCAATGTGTTGTATTGTGCACTAATAGTTCAACTCAATCGATAACGGTAGACTGAGGCATTTGCACTGAAACATTAGCTCCGAAACATTAGTACCAAAACAATAGAGACGTAAAAGTGAATTAATAGTGATGTTCACAATGTCAACCACGCTAGGCCGTGAAGGGAACATAATGACACGCAACCGAATTTTTAAAACAAAATAGCATTTACTGTTGCGGTTATTCCATTCATTAATAACAGAATTAATAGGATAAAATCCATGTGTCGCTTTTTATCTGTCATGGTTTTAGGGGGGTTAGGTTGTGAGCACAGATAAACATAAAGTAATTACTGTGGCTTGCAAACTGGTTAAATAAGAGGCAAAAAAAACTCGGAAACATCAAATTGATGAACCGAGTTAAAAACAGTTTCAGGAGATAACGTCAATAATCTAACTGTAAGATAATACTAATTCAGCAGAGTTTATATGCAATATAATACGGGTATGCAAACTTGATTGCGGGTATTAAAAAAGATACGTAAAATAAAAGACAAATAATACCGAGGCAACTATGAAACTATCTGATTTCCACTTCGTTCTACCCGAAGAGCTTATCGCCCGTTATCCTACCGAAAAGCGAAGTAGCAGTCGCCTATTACAACTAAATGGTAATAGCGGTGAGATTACCCATAAACAATTCACAGATATCGTTGAGTTAATCGACGAAGGTGATTTGCTGATTTTTAATAATACTCGGGTGATCCCTGCAAGGCTATTAGGCCAGAAAGAGTCAGGAGGAAAAGTTGAAGTCCTGATTGAGCGGGTATTAGACGAACACCGGGTATTAGCGCATGTTAGAGCTAGCAAGGCCCCAAAAGTAGCTAGTAAATTAATTCTCGAAGGCATAGTGCATGCTGAAATGGTCGCACGCCACGATGCTTTATTTGAGTTGAGATTTTTGAGTGATGAGCCAGTGTTAGCCTTACTCGAACAGTTTGGTCATATGCCATTACCCCCCTACATCGACCGTCCAGACGAGGAATCAGACAAAGAGCGTTATCAAACTGTCTATAACAAAGTGCCAGGCGCAGTTGCTGCTCCCACTGCTGGTTTGCATTTTGATGAAGACATTTTACAGCAGCTTAAAGATAAAGGTGTAAACAGTGAATTTGTTACCTTGCACGTTGGTGCTGGTACTTTTCAGCCGGTCCGAGTTGACAATATTCTTGAACATCAAATGCATTCTGAATATGCAGAAGTATCACAGCAAGTAGTGGATGCTATTTTAGCCACAAAGGCTGCAGGTAAACGTGTTATCGCGATCGGCACTACTTCAGTGCGCTCAATAGAATCAGCTGCACATGCGTCACTAAAGGCTGGGTCTGAATTGGCACCTTTTTTCTCGGATACCGACATTTTTATCTACCCAGGTTATGAGTTTCAGCTGGTAGACGCCATGTTAACCAACTTTCATTTATCCGAATCTACTTTGTTAATGTTAGTGAGTGCTTTTTGTGGAAAACAAAATATCGACAGTGCGTATCAACAAGCTATAAAACAAGAGTATCGTTTTTTTAGTTATGGAGATGCGATGTTTTTGGAGAAAAAGCTAGACGAATAGTCGTTTTAAAAAAAATAAAAATAAAAACAGAAAGTAGCAATTAAATTGGGTAATTCTTTTGTTTGTTATTTTCTGCATTAGTCCCTGATGAAGTTGCAGTTAAATCATCACACTATATTTTTTAGCAGCATGCTTTCCTTTTCACTCTTCAATAGCAAGCATCCCTCATTCCAAATTTTTATCAATTCCTGCCTTTTTCGGTGAGAGTTTTTTAAAAATGGGTATCTCAACTAATTTTTTGCACAGAGTGCACATATAAAGATCATCATTCGAGTTAAGCTGACCCAAAACATACTGAAGTACAAAACCATTGTCCGCACATAAGTTGCCCCTATTTTCTTTGAAAATGTGAAAAATTCATTTTACCTCATCATCGAAGTGAGCCATCAGCTTCAATTAAAATCGAATTATTTGAATTATCAATATGCTTTTGATAGACGACACTCATCGAATTACAAGCCCAACTGGGGTAATGGCAACGCGCTTGCCTTTTATAGATTAGATTCCATCCTAGCGCCATAGATATGGTCATATACGGTATTAATTCGAGTCTCAATATAAAGCCGATGTAACGGCAAATTTACTGGTTGCAATGCTAGCGTTTATTTCAGTTAATAAATGAAGCTCAAATTATCCGTGATAAATTTTCAAACGTCTGTCTGATTCGTATATAATCGCGCATCGTTTTTAAGCACCGCTTGTTAAATGAAGTATTGCGCCTAGATATATATGCGCTCATTAGCAACCCAATTTCGCTATCGGACTATTTTCTGATAAGCAGAGATAAATTAATGAAATTTGAATTAGACAATACAGACGGTAAAGCGCGTCGTGGTCGTTTGGTGTTTGACCGTGGTGTAGTAGAAACGCCAGCTTTTATGCCAGTGGGTACATACGGAACGGTAAAAGGCATGACGCCGGAAGAGTTAGACGAGACAGGTGCACATATTTGTTTGGGTAATACTTTCCACTTAATGCTGCGTCCGGGCACTGAAATCATCAAACTACACGGTGATTTGCATGATTTTATGCATTGGGACAAACCTATCCTAACTGACTCAGGTGGTTTTCAAGTATTTAGTTTGGGAGACCTGCGCAAGATCACTGAACAAGGCGTTACGTTTCGTTCACCTATTAATGGTGAAAAGATTCTTCTTACACCAGAGAAATCGATGCAGGTGCAACGTGACTTAGGTTCAGATATTGTAATGATATTTGACGAATGTACACCATATCCAGCTACTGAGAGCGAAGCGCGAGTGTCCATGGAGTTATCTCTGCGCTGGGCAAAACGCAGTAAGGATGAACACGGTGATAACCCGTCTGCGTTATTTGGTATTATTCAAGGTGGTATGTATGAAGGACTGCGTGACTTATCGTTGCGCGGACTGGAAGATATTGGTTTTGATGGTTATGCCATAGGTGGTTTATCAGTGGGTGAACCCAAAGACGAAATGATAAAAGTGCTTGATCACACCACGGATCAAATTCCTGAGGACAAACCTCGTTATTTGATGGGAGTAGGTAAACCAGAAGATATTGTAGAAGCGGTTCGCCGAGGTATT
The DNA here is from genome assembly GCA_051276225.1 of Flavobacteriales bacterium. GTDB lineage: Bacteria > Pseudomonadota > Gammaproteobacteria > Enterobacterales > Alteromonadaceae > Paraglaciecola. The sequence continues at coordinate 6,586 of JBNMPD010000111.1, read as the reverse complement.
GATATGTTTGATTGTGTGATGCCCACGCGTAATGCTCGCAACGGCCACATGTTTATTACCAGCGGTGTAGTCAAAATTCGTAATGCGGTTCACAAAACTGATACCGGGCCATTAGATGAAAAATGTGATTGTTACACTTGTAAAAACTATTCTCGGTCATATCTACACCACCTAGACAAATGTAATGAGATACTCGGCGCCCGTTTAAATACCATCCATAACTTGCGTTATTACCAACGTATTATGCAAGGTTTGCGAGATGCCATTGCCACTAACGAACTCGATGCATTTGTCACCGAATTTTACGCAGAAAAAGAGTTGCCCGTGCCTCAGTTGAAAAGTTAACTGGCATTTATACAATTAAAATTTACAAAAAACAGGGGAAATTATGAGTTTATTTATATCCAATGCGTACGCGCAAGATGCTGGTGGTTCAGCAGGCGGCGGTTTCGAAATGTTGATCATGCTAGGCGTGTTTGGTCTTATTTTCTATTTTATGCTTTATCGTCCTCAAGCTAAACGTGTTAAAGAGCACAAGAACTTGGTCACTTCCTTAGGTAAAGGAGATGAAGTGCTGACTCAAGGCGGAATGCTGGGTAAAATCGTAAAAGTGTCTGATGAAAAAGACTTTATCGAGATTGCTTTGAATGACAGTACTAATATTGTCATTCAAAAATCTGCAGTTTCAGCGGTATTGCCAAAAGGTACTATGAAAGCTATCTAAATATAGATTGCGAATAAGGGGCCTTAAAGCCCCTTTTTATTGGAAGAATGGAAGGAATTTCTTGTGTTAAATCAAACTCCGCTATGGAAGTATTTTTTGGTGATCTTCGTGGTCGGCATCTGTGCTTTATACGCCTCTCCAAATTTATATGGCGAAGATCATGCAGTTCAAATATCCGCGGGTAAAAACGCTATTGTTAATGCTGCTGTAGTTGAAAAAGTTACCGCAGAGCTAGCCGCGGCTAATATTTCAAATAAAAGTATTGTGCTACAAAACGAACAAATTTTGGTTCGTTTGATTGATTCTGATACCCAGTTAGTCGCTCGCGAAAAAATCGATAAAGCTCTAGGTGACGATTATATTGTTGCTATGAACTTAGCCCCCGACACGCCAGATTGGCTAGAAAATTTGGGTGGCACGCCAATGAAACTTGGCTTAGATTTACGGGGTGGTGTGCACTTTCTGATGGAAGTGGATATGAAATCGGCCCTGTCTAAAAACTTAGAAGATATGGTGGGGGATTTTCGAATGGCATTGCGTGAGGAAGGCATTCGTTACCGCACCGTAAAACAATTGCAAGACGGGGTAGAAATTTATTTCCGTGACCAAGAAACCCTAGATTCGGCAGCGTTTTTCCTAAAAAATCGTAATCGTGACTTAGTGTTTGTTGAGAGAAGTGACTTAGTTATTTTTGCCAGTATGTCTGAGCAAAAATTAGCTGAGTCTCGTGATTATGCGGTTAAACAAAATATCACTATTATCCGTAAGCGAGTTAATCAACTCGGCGTGGCCGAAGCAACTGTGCAAAAGCAAGGGCCAGACCGGATAGTTGTCCAACTACCGGGTATTCAAGACACAGCAAAAGCCAAAGAGATTTTGAACGCGACAGCTACCCTAGAATATCGTGAAGTCGATATTGAAAACGACGTGCGCGATGCTATCAATGGCCGAGTGCCTGCTGGGTCTGAGCTGCTACCTTATGACAAAGGTGGCCCACAATTACTCAAGAAAAAAGTCATAGTCGCAGGTAGTTCAATCATCGATGCCAACAGTGGTGTGGACCAATTTGGTATGCCAAAGGTATCTATTTCACTAGACTCCAAAGGTGGCGCCAAGATGCTCAACTTCACTAAACGAGCAGTGGGCAAACCTATGGCTGTGGTCTTTATTGAATTTAAAACCACAGGTGAGCGAGACGCAGACGACAAGCTTATTTTTGAGGAGGAAAGGCGTATAATCAGTGTGGCTACAATTAATGGTGTGTTTGGTAACCAGTTTGAAACGACTGGATTAGACTCTCCCCAAGAAGCTTTTGATTTAGCCTTATTATTAAGAGCCGGAGCCTTGATTGCTCCAATCCAAATTATTGAAGAGCGCACAGTGGGACCAAGCCTAGGTCAAGAAAACATCGACTTAGGTACAAAAGCGATTGTTTACGGTTTTATCGCAGTACTTATATTTATGCTGATTTACTACAAAAAATTTGGCTTGGTTGCCAACATCGCATTGACCCTCAACTTAGTGATGATTATTGGCATTATGTCGTTGGTCCCTGGTGCCTCACTAACCTTGCCTGGTATGGCTGGTATAGTATTAACAGTAGGTATGGCGGTTGATGCTAACGTACTGATATTCGAAAGAATACGTGAAGAAATTAGAGATGGACGTAGTCCACAACAAGCTATTCATCACGGTTATGACAGTGCGTTTTCAACTATATTGGATGCTAACATTACCACCTTCCTTGTAGGTTTGATTTTGTTTGCTGTTGGCACCGGTCCGATTAAAGGTTTCTCTATCACTTTAATGATCGGGATCATCACTTCAATGTTTACTGCAATCATTGTGACGCGCGTAATCGTTAATGCATGGTGGGGCGGTAAACGTCTGACCAAGTTGTCAATCTAGGAGCCGCAACATGCAATTTTTAAATATGAAAGAAACCATCGCCTTCATGTCGCTGAGAAAACCAGCGGCTATTTTGTCGGTGTTTTTGATTATTGGTTCGCTGGCCTCTTTGGCTATAAATCAATTGAATTGGGGGCTAGATTTTACCGGCGGCACTCAAATTGAAGTAGGTTATGAACAAACTGCAGATTTAGTACAAATTCGTAAACTGCTTGAAGCATCAGATTTTAACGATGCAGTGGTACAAAACTTTGGTAGCAGTCAAGATGTACTTATTCGCTTAGCTTCACGGGAAGGTGTCAAACCTTCTGAGTTAGGTGACGCGGCGATAAAAGTCTTAAAAGAAGCAGACAGCAGCGCAGAAATGCGTGGTAGTTCTTATGTTAGTTCTAGTGTTGGTGAAGAACTGACTGAACAAGGTGGGCTCGCTATGCTGGTCGCTTTGATCTGTATTCTTATCTATGTGGCATTACGTTTTGAATGGCGTTTTGCTCTAGGCTCGGTAGCCGCGCTAACCCATGATGTGATCCTCACATTGGGGTTATTCTCGATATTGGGTTTAGAATTCGACTTAACTGTTTTGGCTGCTGTACTTGCTGTGATTGGTTATTCACTTAACGATACCATCGTGGTGTGTGATCGGATTAGAGAAAACTTCCGCAAGATACGCAAAGGTGAGTCAGAAGACATTATCAATATTTCTCTGACTCAAACCTTGAACCGAACCATTATCACGTCTTTGACGACTATTTTAGTGTTACTTTCTTTGTTTTTTGTAGGTGGCGCAACTATCCATGGTTTTGCAACCGCCTTGTTATTTGGTGTGGTAATAGGTACATATTCTTCAATTTATGTTGCCAGCTTTGTCGCTCTCACATTAGGCATCAGCAAAGAAGACTTAATGCCTACTGAAATAGAAAAGGAAGGCGCTGACCAAGACCCTATGGTTTAGGTTGTTAAAAACAAATATTTGAACTTCAGTTGAAGTTGCGTCCACAGAAAAAGTCTTGGAAATTTTGTTCTGTGAGCGCAGGTTTTGTTTTCCTCACCTGCTTCTTGGTACCTGGTGTTGTGTATGGTGAAATCATTTTTACTGCTGAACACATTTTCTAACAGTTTGTATACCCATCTATCGTTCCAAATAGGGTATATTTTGTGACATATCAGATTAACAATAATAACATCAGGAAATTTTATGACCGTATTGACCGGACGTATCGCTTATTTCGTCCTTTTGATTGGCGCCAGCATATTCCTAAGTGCCTGTGGTTCAACCGAAAAATCTAAGTCCTTGGTTATATCAACCGAGCCCGAACCACAAAATGAAATAGTCAAAAGCCCTATTGATAAGCGTGAATACGCATCTATTGTGTTAGATAACCAGTTAGAAATCATGTTGGTCTCTGACCCCAGTATCGAAAAGTCAGCGGCCGCCATAAGTGTGGCTGTTGGATCTTTACAAGAGCCAAAAGAATTTGGTGGTTTGGCTCATTATCTCGAACATATGTTATTTTTAGGCACTAAAAGCTTTCCTATTGTAGGTAATTATGGAGAGTTTGTTAGCCGTAATGGTGGCAGTCAAAATGCGTATACTCAGTTGGACCATACTAATTATATGGTAGCCGTTAATAACGATGCTTATGACGAAGCGTTGTCACGTTTTAGTGGGTTTTTCTATGAAGCTACACTAGACGAAAGTTATGCTGATAAAGAGCGCAACGCGGTGCACTCTGAGTGGACCATGAAAGGTCCAAATGATTGGGTTATCTTGCAACAGCTTAATGGCTTAACACTGAACCCTGAACATCCCATTTCGCAATTTAACTGGGGCAACTTAGACTCATTAGTCGATAAAGAAAACAACAAGTTACACACGGCTTTAGTGAATATGTACAACACTTATTATTCAGCAAACTTGATGAAAGGTGCAATGATCAGCAATTTGCCTATTACGGATATGAAAAAACTGGCCAAGCAGCATTTTGGTAATATACCGAATAAAAATACTCCACGTCCAGAAATGTCAGTGGCAGTCGCTAAACCTGAACACTTAAAAAAAGTCATTCATTATATTCCGCAAACTGAGATGAAACAGTTGCGCATAAATTTTGTGATTGAGAATAATGCGCATCAATTTGCGGTTAAACCTAATGGTTATGTTAACTACTTACTCTCCAATGAAATGCCTGGCACTTTAGCATCAGCTTTGCGGGATGCTGGATTAAGTGATGCGGTTTATTCAAACTACGATGCGGATGAATATGGCAATGCGGGTAGTTTCACCTTATATATAGATTTAACTGAAACTGGTGTGCAAAATCGTGACAAAGTAATGGGTGCAGTGCTTAATTATTTAGCGTTACTTCGGGAAAAGGGTGTTAATCCTCGATATTTCAAGGAAATTAAGCAGTCATTAAGTAACAGTTTTCGTTTCAAAGAAAAAACCAACGATTATAACTATGCGATGAAAATTGCCGCTGACTTGCAACACACTCCAGCAGAATATGTATTAAGCAGTGCTTACGAATATCAGCGTTTTGTCCCACAAGTGATCCAAGCCGTACTCGACCAATTGACCTTGGATAACGCTCGCATTTTTTATATAGATAAAGAGCAACAGGGTGAGTTGGGCATGCAATATTTTGCTGGTAAATATAACGTGCATGATATCAATACTGAACTTGAGAAAAAATGGCAGCAGCTGTCCACTCAGTTTACTTTAACCTTACCAAGAGCGAACAGCTTGCTGCCAGAAAGCTTCGATTTGGTTATGGCTAAGTATACCGGAAAACCTATGCAACTGCTTGAAAAACAAGGGCATACAATACATCTGGGTCATTCAGCTTTGTTTAAACAGCCCAAGGGTAGGGTGTTGCTCGATTTGAATAGTGGATTAACTAAATCTACCGCAAAAAATCATGTTTTAGCTGACCTGTTAGACCGAGGCCTAGGTCAAACTTTGACTGAGCTTCAATCAGAAGCCAGCGCTGCAGGCATGGGACTAAGTACTAGCTTGTCTAATGGATTGTCACTATCAGCAAGCGGCTTTACCGATAAACAAGGAATGCTGCTGGCTAGTGCGCTAAAACAAATATTAGATTTTGACGTCAGCGATAGTGAATTAGCCAACCTTAAAGCTAGCTTTAAAGCAGATATTCAAAGCAGTAAGCGTCAAATTTTACTTAATCAGCTATTTCCTAAATTTAGACAAGTGGCGAATTTAGATGAATATAGTGATGAAGCTCTACTTGCTGAAGTTGACAATATCTTCCCATCTGAAATTACAGCCTTTAGAGACCAGTTGTTAAAACAAGCCAACTTGAGGGTATTTGCTTTTGGCAACTATTCTGATCAGCAAGTGATGCTATTGTCTGATTTAGTTTTGGGTCAACTGCCTGAAGAACGTCAAGTATCTGAAGTATATCAATCACCACTATTGCAACCTGAGCTGGGTAAAATCTATAGCTGGCAAGAAGATGTAGACATGACGGACATAGGTTTAATTGATGCCTATTTGGCGCCGCGAAATGATTTAGACTTAGCTGCCGCAAGAGTGTTGTCACAAATTATTCGTCCTGCTTTGTTTAAACAAATTAGAACAGAAGAACAATTAGGCTATGCCGTGGGGTTTTTTGGACAAACATTTAGAGAACAAATGTTAGTGGCTTATTACATTCAATCCCCAGCTAAAGGGTTGGCCGAAGTGGATGAGCGAATTGCACTGTTTCGAAAAGGATTTACAAAGCAGTTAGCTGCCGTATCTGCTGAAGAGTTTGCGACCACTAAAAACAGCGTGCTGATAACGTTAACTCAACCATCGAAAAACTTAACTGAAGAAATGGGTGAATTTACCGGTGATTGGCGCGACCAGCAATGGCAATTTGACAGTCGAGAACGACTCATCGCAGCAGTAGAAAAAGTCACGTTGGACAATGTGCTAAACCTTCATAATCG
>JBNMPD010000110.1:0-10190 GCA_051276225.1 Flavobacteriales bacterium | reverse complement strand
ACGCCTAAAAGTCCCATATCGCCAAGTTTTGACCATAATTGATTGGGGAAACTATTATCTTTATCTGCCTTGTCTGCCAAGGGAGCTATTTCACCTTGGGCAAAGTTGTATACGTGGTCACGCAACATGTCGATATCTTCACCGAGACCAAAATTTAAAGTTGGATAAGGGGCATTCATGCGGTTTGTCCTTGTTTTAAGGTGTGGAGCGTTAAGGCATTGAGTTCGTCTTGACAGCGGGCTTCTACATCTTCTAGCTCAGCCTTTAACATTTCAATGTCTTCTAGTTGTTGTTGCATATGAGCACGTTTTTCATCTGTCATTTTAAGCATGGCTTCAAGCTGTGCCTTTGAATTTTGGTGGCTATCATACAAATCAAATAGTGTTTTAGTTTCCGCTAGGGAAAATCCTAAACGTTTACCACGTAAAATCAGTTTTAAACGAACCTGATCTTTTTTCATATAAATCCGACTTTGGCCACTTCGAGTTGGGCTTAATAAACCTTGCTCTTCATAAAATCGAATAGAACGTGGGGTAATGTCCATTGATTTGGCTAGTTCGCCTATGCTGAAAGTCTGTTCACTCATTATTTACTCATGTATAGATAATCAATATTTGTTGTTAGTCGTTATCAAAGTTTACGTTTACGTTTACGTAAACTGAAAGTAAATGTAAAGTGTTACGGTTTTAAAATCAATCTTGTAAAGCATATATTGGCTAAGTCAGTCATTGTGATACACCACAAAGCGTGCAAATTCCTGTACGCCAGTGATTAATAAAATTAGTTAAGAGCGTCACATTAAGGAGTTTTTATGTCTGGAAGTACTATTGTAATCGTTGCAGCAAAACGTACCCCTATGGGGGGATTTGTAGGAAGTTTGGCATCTATGACTGCCACAGAACTTGGGGCCTGCGCCATCCAAGCGGTGTTAGAAGACACTCAAGACTCGTCCGCGATAATGTCACATATTGACGAAGTGATAATGGGTTGTGTGTTGCCAGCCGGTTTAGGGCAATCACCAGCCAGACAGGCTTCTTTAAAAGCAGGACTGCCCTTAGCAACTGGCGTAACAACTATCAATAAAGTTTGTGGTTCAGGTATGAAAGCCCTTATGTTAGCGCATGATCTGATAAAAGCAGGCACAGCAGAAGCAATAGTGGCGGGCGGCATGGAGAGCATGAGCAATGCCCCTTACTTATTGCCAAAAGCCCGTTCCGGTTATCGTATGGGACATGGTCAGGTTATCGATCACATGATGATGGATGGCTTAGAAAATGCCTATGATGGACAAGCCATGGGCTGCTTCGCTCAAGCAACCGCTGACGCAGAACAGATCACCCGTGAACAAATGGATGAATTTGCCCTAGCCAGTTTAGATAAAGCTAACAATGCACAAGATGCAGGTTTGTTTGTTGATGAAATCTCCCCTGTGACGATCAAAAGTCGTAAAGGTGATGTGTTAGTTAATAGCGATGATGGCCCCAAACAAGCTAAACCAGAAAAAATACCCACCTTACGCCCAGCATTTAAAAAAGACGGCACAGTGACCGCTGCCAACTCAAGTTCCATCTCTGACGGTGCTGCTGCTTTGTTGGTTATGTCAGCAAGTAAAGCCGAAGCATTAGGTTTAACACCTTTAGCTAAAATTGTTGCACACAGCTCGCATGCTATTGAACCCGAAAATTTCACTGTTGCACCTGTTGGCGCCTTGCAAAAATTGTTCACTAAAACGGGCTGGACCCATGAAGATGTGGATTTGTTCGAAATTAATGAAGCTTTTGCTATGGTGACTATGTTGGCCATTAAAAAACTCGGATTAAACCCCGATAAAGTCAATATTAAAGGTGGAGCCTGTGCGCTCGGACATCCCATTGGTGCATCTGGTGCAAGGATAATAGTCACCTTGTTACACGCACTCAAACAAAATAATCTTAAGAAGGGCATAGCCTCTTTGTGTATTGGCGGGGGAGAAGCCACTGCAATAGCAGTTGAAATGATTTAATTACAATCTTGATTTGTAATAGTTTGAGTAAAAGCAGTGTTAATTTTGATGCTGCTTTTTAGATGGTTTTGATACATTTTTTAAGCAATGAACCTGATGTGGATGTTACACCTAGCTTTGACGCCCTAGATGAGATTACTTGTATAAGATTAAGAGCAATCAAGGCTTTCTTGGGTATTATATTAAAGGCCTAATAAAGTAATTTAGTACTTTTGGCTAGTTGTGAATTCTTTGGTAACCCGTATTTTTTAATACACTAAAAATTTATCGCATTAATAGTCAAATAATATGGCTTAAACGCAGAAAAACGTAAATTGATTAAGCTAAACATCATGGTAAAGCAGGAACGTTATTAACAGTTGCCCAGTCAAATGAAGTTGAACCAAACGTTTTAATATTCATAGATTATATTGTGGAGTAAAAAAGCCCGCAGTAACTAATTACTGCGGGCTTTTTATTTGGTGGTCGCTACTGGGCTTGAACCAGTGACCCTCGCCTTGTAAGGGCGATGCTCTCCCAACTGAGCTAAGCGACCGTAATACAAATCAAGAAACGTTTATTATCGTATCTTTTTAATGGTTTGACGAAGATTATACTGGACCAGTCCGAAACACTTGAACCAGAGAATAATTCCCCAAACCTTTCTATTTGGTGGTCGCTACTGGGCTTGAACCAGTGACCCTCGCCTTGTAAGGGCGATGCTCTCCCAACTGAGCTAAGCGACCGAATACTATGTTTCTTACTAGCCATGGCCGGTAAGAGGAGCGCTATTATAGGTATGAGCTATTGACTGTCAACATCTAAATGAAAAATATTGTTTTTATGGATGAAAACTGTCCGTTTTGGCCCTCGTAGTAAAAAATGATTCTTTATAAGCTTAATTTAATAACCAAAACTTCAAAATAGAGTAACTAAATAAGCCCATTAAGATGGTCACAAATAAACGTTTCTGTATTAACGACGTGATAAAAGCGACCAGACTTGACCACAAAAAAAGGTTTTCTATGTGTAATGCGAGCACACCGTCTCGATAAAAAATACTCTGGGCGATGATGACACTGAGTATTGCTATAGGCACATAAGACAACGCTTGTTGCATCGACTTAGGTAATCTCAGACGGCTGGCCAAGGCAAAAGGCAATAATCTAGGGACAAAGGTTACTATTGCCATCGTCATGATTAACAATATTTCATTCATGCTGATTGCCGTTATTATCAGATTTAGCCGCTAAACGATTTTCTGCCAAGACCCCAACAACTATGGCGAATAGGCTAGATATCAATAAACCAGTTTGATGTGGCCATTGATAAGTTAACAAGCCAACCACTGCTGCAGTAATAGCGCATAACCAATGACTGGGTAATTTTAGATTCGGAACAACTATGCCGATAAAAGCCACAACCATCGCTATGTCAAGGCCGAAGCTGGTCAAGGATGGGAGTTGGCTACCAAGTAGAATGCCCATCCAGGTGCACAAAATCCAGTTCAGATACATAAATGCACTAGAGCCTAGGTAGTAAATGGGTAGGTTTTGATGTGAGTTTGACAGCGACATTTTGTTGAAGACAACTGCAAACGTTTCGTCTGTAATCATAAAAGCCATTGTCCATCGCCATTTTTGCGATAAATTTTGCACGACTGGGATCAGCGACATGCTGTACAACATGTGCCTAAGGTTAACTATAAATACCGTTAATACTATCACGGGTAAGGCTGCCCCTGCTGCGAGCATAGTGATAGCAATAAATTGTGAAGCGCCGGCGAAAACAAAAATTGAAATGCTCAAGGTCACCCAGTCTGCTAAACCTTGGGCTTGTCCCATCGCACCAAACACTAGTCCAAATGGTATTGCTGCAACAACAAGTGGAAATGTGTCTTTCACACCAGACATAAATATGGATAGGGGAGACGTTGAAGGCAAAGCGTTTAACTCCTGCTGCTCTTGATATTAGGTTGGAATTTGCTGGGTAAAATGCCTAACCATCTTTTAAAATGTCGGTTTAGGTGACTTTGATCATTAAAGCCACAAGTAAGATCTGTATTTAACAAATGTGTTACCAGCCAATAGCATCTTTTTTGCACGAAATAATCGCCTTTGTATTTGATAGGCATGGAGCGGTATACCTATCTGTTTTTGGAATAATCCGGTTAGGTAATATGGATTTAAATTTGCCCAAGACGCTAACGTTTTAATGCTGACATTATCAGCAAAGTTACAATCTACGTACTCTTTTATCAGCTTAATAGAAGGCACACATTGTGTCAGTGTAGGTGGCTGATTACTGCCACCTGCGTAGATTGTAATGAATTACTCATAACCGTCATAAATGTGATTTCCCGTGCCAAGGTATTAGCTGAATATTGTAATAAGTAAAAAAGATGACGAGGCTGATAGGCGAGTAATAGGTCGTTTACGACTGATTGATTAAACATTACAGTGCCGGTATTTTTTGAAGACAACTGATCTTGAACGTTTTTGATTAGCCCTGACATCGGATAAATAGCCCTATATTTCCAACCAGACTCGTTGTCAGCGCAACCATTATGCACTTGATCTGGGTTAACTAAAATGATCCCGTGTTGTGGGGCAACATGCTCAGCTCCATTGTGAAAAAAGCGCTGTGCGCCTTGGTCAATTTCACCAATGCAATACTCTTCGTGAACATGCTTCGAAAAATTTTTGTTGCTTATAGCTGGCGTTTAACAACGGTAAACCCGCTAAGTCGTCGGCATAAGAATAATCTGCAGTTTCTTTCAACAGTCTAAATCTGGTTGATAATTTGATTTGATTTTAACAAAGGATCTTAGTGAAGTTTTGGACGTTTTTGACTTTTATAGTAAAAGCTTGTTTCTAGATATAAATTGGCGGCATTGGCTGTTAAAATATCTGTAATTTTTCGTATAGGTTTTAAATTAATGACTGTGGTAACTCGATTCGCTCCTAGCCCGACTGGCTATTTACATGTTGGTGGTGCACGTACAGCACTTTATTCTTGGTTATATGCTAAAAGTAAAGGTGGGAAATTTGTATTACGCATTGAAGACACTGACATTGAACGTTCCACTCAAGCGGCTATCGATGCGATCATTGAAGGTATGCAGTGGTTAGGTTTAGATTGGGATGAAGGCCCGTTTTATCAGACCCAACGTTTTGATCGCTATAATCAACTGATTGATCAATTGTTGTCTGAGGGCAAAGCTTACAAATGTTTTATGCCTGCTGCAGAATTGGATGCCATTCGCGAACAACAGATGGCGAATGGCGAAAAGCCTCGTTACCCAGGCACATGGCGCGAACGCACTGATCACCCTCAAGATACACCCTTTGCTATTCGTTTCAAAACACCGCAGGAAGGTAGTGTGGTCATTAAGGACCATATTCGTGGTGACATTACTATTGCCAATAGCGAATTAGATGACTTGATTATTCGTCGCTCAGATGGCGCGCCTACCTATAATTTTTGTGTGGTGGTAGACGATTGGGATATGGGCATTAGTCATGTGGTAAGAGGCGAAGATCACATCAATAATACTCCTCGTCAAATCAATATATTACAGGCCCTAGGTGCACCTATTCCTGAATATGCTCATGTATCTATGATCTTAGGTGATGATGGTAAAAAATTATCTAAACGTACCAATGCAGTAGGTGTGATGGAATTTAGAGATGACGGTTATCTTCCTCAAGCATTGTTGAATTATTTGGTACGCCTTGGTTGGTCACATGGTGATCAAGAGATTTTCTCAATAGAAGAAATGACTGAGTTATTTTCTTTAGATGCAATTGGCCAGTCTGCCTCAGCGTTTAATACAGATAAACTTATTTGGTTAAACCAACATTACATGAAAACATTACCTGCCAAAGAAGTGGCTGAGCATGCCAAATGGCATTTTGCTCAGCAAGGTATTGATGTCACCCAAGGCCCCGCATTAGAAGACGTGATAGCCGTGCAGGCTGATCGGGTCAAAACATTGAAGGAGTTAGCTCAAATCAGTGGCTATTTTTATCAGGAATATGAAGCCCTTGATGAAAAAGCGGCTAAAAAGCACTTACGTCCAGTTGCTAAAGAGGCTTTGCTGCTAGTACAAAGTAAATTGTCAGCGTTGACACAGTGGAACACTGAGTCAATTCATAACGCGATTAACCAAACCGCTGAAGAGTTAGACGTGGGTATGGGTAAGGTAGGAATGCCATTACGTGTAGCAGTAACAGGTGCGGGTAATTCACCTGCAATAGATTTAACATTAAATTTACTTAAACCAGAACAAATTGAACAACGTATAAACAAAGCGCTGGAATATATAGCAAACAGATAAAATTCTTGAAAAAAGCGTTGACATAAAAACAGCTGATGCCTAAAATGCGCCCCGCTGTCACGGAACGACACCTGCTTGTTGGGGTTAAAGCGTAAACTTAGATAATAAGTTTGGGGCCATAGCTCAGCTGGGAGAGCGCTTGCGTGGCACGCAAGAGGTCGGCGGTTCGATCCCGCCTGGCTCCACCAATATCAAGGATTATCTACTACCGCCTAGGCCAGTAGATAAAAGATAAGATAAGAATTTTGGTTTTGTAGATTTAAGCAGTGATGAAAAAAGGCAACAGGTGATTCATTTCCCAAGCCGCTGTTATTTACACAAACTTATCGAGATTCATCTCGATAAAAAAAGTTTTTGTCCCCATCGTCTAGAGGCCTAGGACACCGCCCTTTCACGGCGGTAACAGGGGTTCGAATCCCCTTGGGGACGCCATATATATTAAGTTAAACGATTTAACTTAAGTTTCAAAACAAGGATTATTAACTACCGCCTAGGCCAGTTAATGAATAGTTTGATAGAAGTTTCGTTTTTGTAGAGCATTAAAGTTAGGTCAAATTAGTTGTTGGTTTATCTGCCTTGCAAAGACCTATCGGGACTTGTTTCGATGAACGAAGTTTTTGTCCCCATCGTCTAGAGGCCTAGGACACCGCCCTTTCACGGCGGTAACAGGGGTTCGAATCCCCTTGGGGACGCCATATAACGAAGCCGCTTAAGCAATTAAGCGGCTTTTTTATTGGCTCTAATATGTCTATTTAATTAAGATTTTAGTGTATGCGCTATGCTTACCGTCATCCTTGAATTTTTTTTAAACGAAATCTCTTTCGTGCAACTTACTTTTTGCCTACAGCAGCAAAAAGTAAGCAAAAAGTGCTGCTCGAGGACAATGCTCTTCATCCAATTATCAGGTAAATTTAGCAGGGTTCAACTGGATTTTTTAGAAGCACGGCTTCGCCCAGTTGAACAACCTGACTAGGACGTCAGGTTGGTTACGCGGTAACCGGGTGACTCTCATCATGGACGTGTGATTGACTAACTTTTAAGGGGCTACATCAGGTTGGATTGTCAAACTCAATCGCCTTTTCTGGCGATTGCCCTACTAAATTCACCTGATAATTCGCGAGCTTTGAGTCGAGGGCAAGTCAAAAGCATCGGCGTTGCCGACTGAGAGTTTTAGGTTGTTTTGTAATTAATGAATATATGTGTTTTGTTAATCTTTTCTAATCAATACTTTATTGATTGTGATTGATTCTCAAACTAATTATTTGATCTCTGCTATAACTCCCTGCTTCACTATTTAATAAACAATATTTCATTGTAGATTTAAATAAGTTAGCTCGTGCAGTAATAGGAGTGTTAACGCCGGTGAAAACATTAAAAGTTGACTCCATGAGTTTCTTCCTAATATTGGACACCAAATAATAATGACGATTGAACGGACTTTCCATGATATTTTCAAAGAGAACATTACCAAACCAGATAGACAGAATTATCTAGTTAAACTTTGCTGGACCAATAGTATTGGTTGGAAGGATTTACTTTATTCTAAACGTGTACTCACTATCGGCGAAGCCGATGCTTTTATCACTATATGAGAACCCCAATCCAACCTGATGTAGGCTCTTAACATATAGTCAATTGAAATTTAATTGGAGTCGTAACAAATTTAAGCCCGCTGAATTAGGTTGAGATGAATAACTTAAAGCAGAACAAATAACCATTTGTTATCAATCATCACCCCCGGACTGTATTGCTTCAATATTAATGATATGAGAGCGATTTAGGGTGATTTTAAAACGCTGCTTTTGTTGTTGCTGTTGTTTATCTGTATGCATCAAAACCACGTTGATTTGGTAACGCCGCTCTACAGCTTGTTTATTTATTTTACTGCCCTCGAATGAATATAAACGACCTTCACCTTTTTTTAAGAAACGAATGAAGGGGGTTAAATTAAAATAAATACGTTGCTGGATTTCATCGTAACCGGGTAAAAAACTTTTCGCGTTTACTTTAGTGTCACTGCGAAAATGCAGTAATTGTGCTGCCTGTTTATTTTGTTGTCGCCGCGTTTGAAATAATTTATCTACTTGTTTAGGTAAATCTTTATTGCGAATGTACTCAAGCCAAATCATTTGACTCGCTACTCGAGTTTTATTGACACTCTGACTATATATGATTTTCCATTTTGGCAGACCTTTTTGAATCCGGCGCCAAATGATACGCGTAATATCTTCCTTAAATATTTCTCTTAAACCGTAAATAACGCCCAACATGCCGACTAATGCAATCGACACTTCAGTAAAATTAGTTCGAGCATTCAACACTAGCACCATAACAAATGCCATAATAATGGCAGTGACTGTGCCACGTACAATACGGTTTAAGCTGGTATTGAGATTTTTCACTTCTTTTTGAAATACCACTCCATATTCGATTAATCGTTGCAGCAATCGCATTTTATTAGTGATGCGATTTGGGTCACCTAAGGTGATTTTTGAGTTATATTTGTTCTCTTCTCTGTATTCATTTTCAATACGGCACAGGGCAAATAAGAAGTTTCTCTCACTGGTAAAATCACTACTTTTTGGGGCTCTAGATAGCAGCTTTAAAAATGATTGTTCTACTTGCCAACTGAGGTAGTTGTCAGCATTTTCAAAAAATGCTCTGAGTTTTTGGTCTGGAGGAGTATATCTTCTTAGTTTTTTTAGTAATCCAGAAATTTGCTCTGCCAATTCTATGGCTTGTGGATAAAAATCTTTGCTTTCTTTAAGCTTAATTGTTTGTTTTATATCAGTATCCAAAGCGATTCGAATTTGATAAGAAAACAGATTAAGGTTTAAGCGGTAGTCACTTTGTTCACCTTTCTGTTGGCTAATAAAGCGACTTCGTACCAAAGGTAAATGCAGCTGGTCTGAGTAATAAGCACTGTGGCTTTGTATACTATTATGAAAATAATGCTCTTCTACTAAGGTTTTAGGGCTAATACCCATTTCATCCGGTAAAGAGAAATATATATCTAGCTTTTGCTGATCACTAGGTAATAGTTGGTAACTGATCTTTATCGAAAGATTTTCGTCTTGGGTGAGATTAATTTTGTTCACTTATATCCTCTTCCCCTTGTCGGTTAAATTGCTACGACTTAATCAAACAATTATGCCTTATTTTTTCCTGATTACCCAGATTGATCAGCTACTGCGATGTTCAACAGTTCACTAGTACTTTATGGAAAGGGGTGGTAATTTTATTTTCAGGGACCGATTTGATTGACGAGCGTTAAGGTGTGTGCTCGTAAAAGAACTTTATATTAGTAAACCTCTTAACCTGCATTTAATTTTTCACCAGACATTTATTTACACGCCTATCTTAAAGTGCTGACATCTTGTATGACGGCTTCATAGCGATTGCTATATGATAATAAGTAGATGCTTTGCAAGTATTCATATGAGGAACCAAAGTGATTGACTCACTATCAATACAATACAAGAAAAGCTAATCTAAGCTTTGATTAGGACATAAATCAAAGGATTGATGTCATGCCCCAACGATGTGGTAGTCAAGTTTCTTTATCGGACACCCCTCACTATCACTGTGTTTCACGCTGTGTCCGCCGTTCATTCTTGTGCGGAGTAGATAGTTATTCAGGCCAGAGTTATGAACATCGCCATAGGTGGGTTGAACAACGTTTGTTGTTTTTATCTTCAGTATTCAACAACGCTTAGCATCGATAAAGCCACCCACGACTATCCATTCATTGATGCCTTTTGCGGACAATCCCAGACAATATATGCGCAAAGGTATCCCCTTTTTACTAGAAGACTATTGTGAGTTGGTGGGTATTACAGGCAGGATAATCATAAGCGTCAAAGCAGGACA
>JBNMPD010000109.1:0-10195 GCA_051276225.1 Flavobacteriales bacterium | reverse complement strand
TTACTGAGGGCAATACCTTGTTTAAGCCCAGATCCTTTTGGAGGCTTATGCATGCAAAAGAGATTAAGGCAGCATCTATTTTTTGTTTAATTGTGAGTAAGAATTTTGATAATTGGCAGGAATTTAGTTTTGATATAACTAGTGTATTGGAAAGAAGTGATTTTATTTGTGACCTGATATGGACTGCTATGTCCAAAGAATCAGTTTTAAGGCTTATCCAAATCTGCTTATTTTGAATAGTTAAACGGAGGTAGTAACGCTTATTACGACAATATAGATATGAAAAATTGGCTACAGCAAGCATAAGGTTTCCTTATATCACTGTAGCAATTTTTGTAGCAGCTCCCCCCTAAAATAGGAGAAAGCGCTTTAAAAACAATTAGTTGGAGTTGGCCGATAAGCCGGGTTCTGTGAAGTTTGTTCGAAAACAAACAACGACAATCATTCATCTAGGCCAGCAATCGCTCACTGGCTCCAGCAACACACCCGATCTCAACGTGGGCCACGCCATACGAGATCCTATTTGGTCTTGCTCCGGGTGGAGTTTACCTTGCCGTATACTGTTGCCAGCAACGCGGTGCGCTCTTACCGCACCCTTTCACCCTTACCGATTTGTTACGAATAACAAACAGGCGGTCTTCTCTCTGCTGCACTTGTCGTCGGCTCGCGCCGCCCAGGCGTTACCTGGCACCCTGCCCTATGGAGCCCGGACTTTCCTCCCTCCAGAAATTCACGAGTGAAAACTGAACGGCGATTGTCTGGCCAACTCCGGTGCGGATTCTACGCAGGTTATAGCTCAGATTCAATCAAAAGCAGAAGATACAATTAGGACTTATCAACAAACTTATTTCGCACAATTGTGTGCATTAGATGGTGAAGTGTTGGGTGATTAGGCATTGTTTGAATTATACAACATTCTGGTGGTTGGTAGCTTTTAGGTCATACTGCGTAGAATTGATTTAACTTAACGTTATTGCCTGTCTTCATTTTAGGATATGAAGCGTTATTACAAGCCATACCCTTCATTTTTCAACCATTCTTTAGCTTCAGTGTCAGTTTCAAAAAAACGTCTTTGAAACACGTCAAGTGAGGTTTTAGATGTGTGATTTTTGGCATGTTTGTGAAACAAATCCAGTTTAACGCTTTCAATATTGTTATTGACCACCGCTTCTCTTTTGAGACCTTTTTCTCTGCATTGTGCTGACAACTTTACTATCAACAATTCACAGTCAGGTGTACATAGCTCCCATTCTCTAACATCACTGATAAGGCCCCAACATTTATCTTTGACAGGCCCAATAGTGTTAATAACAATGTCACTGTAAGCTTTCGCTGTCTCTGCATTCCAAGCTCCGGTGACAACCACCAATAATTTATTACCTTGAAGTGTCACTTTAAACTCACCATGTTCATTGAACATATTTCAACCACCTTAGAAGGGTATAAAGTTAAACGAATAATCGAATATAGATGCGGTTACGTTTTGCTCACCTAAGTTGATCAGCTTAATACGGCTAGGTAGTTTGTTCTCAACACCTTTTGAGTCCAGTTGGCTATTAATGAATAGTTTGACAGCGTGTGAACCTATTGTTAATAGAGTAATGGCTTAAATTTATGACTCAATAACCTAAGCAACCATAAGGACAAAGACAAATCACAAAGCACTCACCACTGATTTTTTCCAAACAACGTGTGCACTTATTTGAAGCGAAATCCTTTCAATGATTTTTTAATCTCTGATTAATACTTCTAACAATTCAATTTCAAAAAGTAGATTGGAGTTTGGTGGGATCATCGTGCCAATTTGGCGTTCCGCATAAGCTAAATGTGCCGGTACACGTAAACGCCTTTTACCGCCCACCTGCATATCTTTCAAGCCTAAAATCCAGCCTTGTATCACGCGTTTATGACTAAGTACTGTTTGAAAAGGCACATTTTTTTTATAAGATGAGTCAAACTCTGAACCGTCTTCAAGCCAACCAACATAGTGAGCGGTGATCAACGCACCTCGTTCGGCCGCTTTGCCTGTGCCTATGACTATGTCTTCAATTTCTAATTCTTGCTGCATATTCAATTTTCAAAACCCAATCAGAGTGAAAGTATACCTTGTAACGATGAGAGCAGGTAGACTGCTAAACTAGCAATACAAAGATCTAATTTGAGGAAACACAATATGGCAATGACAATCTCCAACATGTTGGCTTTAGGCCACACCGCAGTGACGTTTAGTTTACCTGATACAGAAGGTAATATTGTTAATCTGACGGACTTTAAAGGTAATAAAGGTTTGGTAGTGGCTTTTATTTGTAACCATTGTCCTTACGTTATCCATATTGCGCCACAACTGGCTAAAGTCGCGCTACAATATAAAAAAATGGGAATTGCTTTTGTCGCTATCAATAGCAACGATATCGAGCAATACCCTGATGACGATATGCCGCATATGATTGAGGAAAAACGGGCCCGTGAATACCCTTTTCCATACCTACTTGATGAAAAACAGGAGGTAGCTAAAGCTTACTCTGCAGCATGCACACCTGACATCTATCTATTTAATGCTGAACAGACATTGGTTTATCGCGGACAATTTGATGCTTCTCGACCGCTACGTATCTCTTCTGGTAATTATGATTCCTCACAACATCAGGCCACTGGTAGCGACTTAATACACGCCATGGATACACTACTTGATGGTCGTCATATTGACACAGCTCAGACACCCTCTATGGGCTGTAATATCAAATGGAAGGCTGGTAATGAGCCTAACTAAATTGGCTTCGATCAGCTTTAGGTGGAAGCGTAACTGCGGACAGTCTATTCGGATATAGGTGAATCATATCAACATGAAGTAGATAAAATCTAAATAACGATCAGCATTAAATGTAGAAGACTGATCGTATCAATTGTTTAGGTTTCTTATCAGTTACGCGTGACTTCTGTTCACTCTTAACCAATAGGTAATGTACATAAACCCCATTCCAATCAATGTGGCAGGCAAACTTACTTTTGAGAATAAGGCTGAAAATACTGCAAATTGATGTGGCTCAGTATCAGAAACGTTACTGGAGAACATGCTTTGGCCGAATGCAAAATATTCACGTAATGTATTGAAGAAAATATGCCCATCCAGATGTAAATACTCAGCAGCAAAAGATTCAACCAGCAATAAGGCGGCTACGGGTAATATCGCCCACAAAAAAGGCGCTTTATTAGCAAACATCGACGCTAGCATCAACCATGCAAAAATAGGAAACATCCATAATGCATAGGGTATTAAATTTAGCCAAATAGAGGTTAAATTGCTAATAATGTCTGCACTTCCCCATAATCCCCATAATGACAGGTCATATCCTATCGACAGCACCATGCAAGCAATCAAAGCAAATAGTAGAAACACACACACCACAAAGGTCGCCGCCAGCATAAATATCGCTGGTACTACTAACGCACCTGTAATTAGCTTAACACCTACACTTAATGCATCAGAAACAGGCAATGAGCGCCAAAAGTACACAGATAAATCGCGTCTTTCGTCAAACAAACAAGTCGTAAAATAGTAGAGCTGTATGATCAGTGACACCATAATAAAAGGTACAAACATGCCCATAATGGCAGTCAGGAATAAACGCGTGAAACCTTCAACATTGGCTAAGTTATCAATATTAGTAATGATATCGAATAGTTTTGTGGTTTGGTAATCTTCCATCCGCATCAACTGAAACAAAGGCGCAGCTATGATGAAGACAACGATGATGAGAGGCACCCAAAACAAGGTCTTTTTAAACTCCCAGATTTCCTTTCTAAAACTAGTGATAATCTGTGAGCTGTTCATGAGTGTGTCTCCTGCATCATCACTCCGACAAAAATATCAGCCAACGTGGGAGAACTCATTTTGCCTAACGTTTCAAGTATGGTGGAGTCAACATTATCAAATAACATGTTAGTGATACCCATCATGCTATTGGTAAAAAGTGGATGATAGGTTTTGGCCTGTTCAAGATGTTCGTTGTCAACGGCTAGCAATGTAAAGCGGCTACGAATATCGTCGATACTCTGAGCTAATACAATCTTACCATCGCGAATAAATGCGGCATCGGTGAGAATATGTTCTATTTCCTCAATTTGATGAGTGGTGATAATGATGCATTTTTCTTCATCATAGAAATCTTCTAATAAATGTGTATAAAATTGACGACGAGTCAAAATGTCTAAGCCAAGAGTAGGTTCATCTAAAATCAATATTTTTGCATCAACGGCTAAAATTAAAGCGAGGTGTAATTGTGTCACCATGCCTTTAGACAAGGTTTTTACTTTAGCTGTTGCAGGTATATTGGTTTTGACTAAAAATGCTTCAGCTTTTTGTCGATTAAAGTTGGGGTGTACACCTTGCATATACGTTAGTGCTTGGTCGACTTTTATCCACTTTGGTAAAACAGCAACGTCTGCTATATAAGCGACATCAGCAAGCATTTTCTCTCTGTCTTTACTGGGGTTGTATCCTAAAACGTCAATATCACCTTGATAACTGGTTAAGCCTAATAACGCCTGTAAACAGGTAGTTTTACCCGCACCATTTGGCCCCACTAACCCTAAGATCTGCCCGGCACTTAGGGTTAAATTAACGTCATTCAATACCTGCTTATTTTTATAAGACTTATGTAATCCTGAAATCGAAATCATGGTTGACATTATTTACTCTCCTTGGTGCGCGGCAACTCTTCAACAGAAAGCTTTAAGCGTGAAATTTTCTGCAAAAGCAGTGGCCACTCATTAGACAGAAAAGAGCTTCGCTCTTTTTCTAATATGCGGTGAAGTGCACCTGGCTTAACAAACAGGCCTTTGCCTCGCTGTTTCTCAACATATTGTTCGTCTTGTAGCATCTGATAAGCCTTAGAAATAGTAACGGGGTTAAGTTGATATTCCGCAGCTACTTTTCTAACTGAAGGCAACGCTTCACCTTCTTTAATGTTGCCATCCAGAATGCGCTGTATTACTTGCTGGTATAACTGAATATAAATAGGGATATCCCCATTCCAATGAATTGTCATTTATTACCCCGATACAAATGTATTAATAATGGCGTTGGTAAAACACTTAATAGTGTTATACATCACCAACACACTATTGACCATTATTCTCAGAATACCATTTGTAAGTAATCGTTACTTTTTTAATAATCAGGTTTAAATGGATTGCTTCAGCACGTGGCAACTTATATAGAACTGGGTTTAAAAAACTTGGGGATCAACATTTTTTGTAGCTGATACACAATCAGTCCAGCTAACACTACAGCACATCCTTGATACAATATGCCTACCATATCCGAATGCTCGCCATGGGATAATTGCATTTGCCAGTCAAACTGCTTAAAAAGCATATCCAAAATTAATCCAGATAATAATGCGCTGCTGATAATAGCCAACAAATAAAGACCAAGTTCACGTTTGCCCAATTCGTTTTTAATTACCATCAAAGTGGCTATGTTGGTCGCAGGCCCGGTCAACATAAAGACTAACGCCGCACCCGGTGTGATACCTGACAACAACAAACCAACAGCAATCGGTGTCGAAGCTGTAGCGCACACGTACATTGGAATAGATATCAAAACCACCACTAACATAGCCCATATTCCTTGTGCATACTGAGTTAAGAATCCTTCAGGTACTAAACTGGTGACAGCAGCCGCAAAGAAAATCCCAACCAGTAACCACAGCATAAAATCTCGAAGTAACTGGCCGTAACCGAATACAAAGACTGCTTTTGTTTTTTCAAAAAAGGTTGAGGCAGCAACATTATTTTTATGGCAGCAACTGCTTGTGGTTTTATCCTGAGGCTCTGGTTTAAGCGCATTGTCTTGCCGACCAAACCACAGCACTAATAAACCTGCGACTATGGCAGAAACGATTGCTGCAATAGGTCGTGCGACTGCCATTATTGGCCCCATTAACGCATACGTAATGCCAATCGAGTCAACACCCGTTTCGGGTGTGGCAACCAAAAAGCTAGCGGTGCTTGCTTTACTCGCACCGCTTCGTCTTATTCCGATTGCAACCGGAATAACAGAGCATGAACACAGCGGCAACGGTGCACCAATTAGCGCTGCCGTTAATATTGAACTTTTACCTCCCAATGTTTTTTCTACCCATGTGCGGGGGATCCACTGATTAATCATTCCAGCGATAAACATACCTAATAATAAAAAAGGGGCTGACTCAGTGAAGAGCAATACAAAATTTGAGAAAAGATCCATAATTTTACTCCTGTTCTAAGTTAGCAATGATTGAACAAAACTCTGCACTTTCTTGACCACCACAACAATAACGTTCTAGTTGTTGTAATGTTTTTTGCATCTGTTTTAGTTGTGTAATTTGCTGACTAATATCAATTATTTTTGTGCTCGTAATAAGCTTAGCTTCAGCACAAACATGTTGGTCTTTATCATGCCTGATTGCCAGTAATGTAGCGGTTTCAGCCAAACTAAAACCGCATTCTTTGCTACGTTTTATGAACTTAGCTGTGATTAAATCATCTTGTGAATAAATACGGTAGTTACTTTCACTGCGCTGTGAGGCACTAAACAGTCCTGTTTTTTCATAATAACGCAATGTATGCGCACTGATGCCAGAATGTGCGGCTAAATTACTTATTTTCATGCTGCTGCCTCTAATGATAACAACTATATTATAAGGCTTAGAGTAGCATCTAAGGTCAAGAGATTAGTTACAGTATGTGATTTAAAATGAGCATAATATTAATAATTTGTTAATCGACTCGCAAAATACAAATAGTAAATTACACTTAGTAAGAATTTTAAGGAGCAGAAACTATGAAAATTAACTATTTGTTTTTACTAATACTTTTACCTTTTATTGTTAGCGCATGTAAACCTCAACCACCCAGTGAACAAGTCCAATCAACACCCATTATTGTTGATATAACCGTACCAGTTGAGAAACAGGTACCCGACAACAACTGTAAATTCGTTCTTGGATTTGATGCATGGGAACCTTATCAATATGTAGATGTTGGCGAACGTGTTGCTGGCCTTGATATTGAGTTAATTGCCACGGTGGTAAAAGACATGGGATGCCAACTGACTTATCAACAAGGCACTTGGGTTGATTTGCTAATGGCTTTAAGACAGGGTGAGGTCGATATACTGCTTGGCGCATCAAAAACACAGGCAAGGAAAAAGTTTGCGCTTTTTAGTGATGCATATCGAATGGAAGAATTTTCTCTTTATATTCGCAAGAGCGATAAGGTGCGGGCAAACTATAAAACTATTTCTGAGTTTTCTAAAAATGACAGCCGAATAGGTATAGTTGAGGATTATGTTTATGGCCCAGATGTATCAATGTTATTAGATACTCCTGCAACATCCAAATATTTTGTCAACGCTATTATGGGTGAAATCAATGTTGCCAGACTATTAGATGAAGATATAGACGGATACCTTGAGGATAGTTTTGTGGGTGCATCATTACTTAGGCGAAAAGCATTATCTAAGTACATAGTTGCCCAAGGTATAACCATAAAAACGGGTAATGCTTATGTGATGTTCAGTCAAATGAGTGTCACCCCAGAACAGCTAAGAAATTTTAATACACAATTAGCAAAAGTCAAAAGCAGTGAAATTTACCAAGATATTTTGGATAAATATACTTATTAGAGCTTGATGCAACAGAGACATTTATATTATCTAATAATATAAATGTCTAATTTATTGAGAATCGGACCCTAACTTTATTTTTAAATACATAACTACGTTTAAAGTTAGCAACAACAATTATTGTTTTGTAAATGTAAAAAAATAAAGAGACTTTTAATCCGTAAAATACCTGTTTATCACTGTCCCACTTATATCCATTAATCTGGTGAGCCTTAATAAAACTTACTACCCTGACGTTTTTTGCCTTATGCCAGGTTCTGAAGCATAACGATCTATTACATTATTTTTTGCGATTCGTAGTAAAATTATTTTTATCTCGCGCATCTTTAAAACGTTTTCAAATGCATCAAAATCAGCCTAGATGTAAACAAAAACTTTCCGTAAAGTCCTAATCTAGTCACTTTATCTAAAGACAAAAAATCATGCGTGATAACCTCTTCATCGAAGACTTCAGCATAATTAAACGATAGGATAATCGCACCTTTAAGCAAACTGTTTGTTGAGTCAATTGTTGGCGTTTCCCCAGATCCAATAATAGCATCAGTCGCATTAAACTCACGTTTTATAAAAACGTTGAGCTGTTAGTTTGCAAAGCTACACGAGCTAAAAAATTGCGTAATAACGAAATAACGAAATAACGAAATAACGTTGAACAATACGTTTTAATTAATGAGATGTTCAAGCGTGACAAAATGTTATTTAAAAATAGCTTGGTAAATATGAATCAAAGCCCTTCACAAAATAAGGCATGCAAAATGACCGCTTTAAGTTAGTGTATTTCCCTTATACTGCTATGATCTGAGCCTAACTATTTCAGGGTCAAATAATGTCTAAGCTTTTCTTCAAGGGTCGCATTGAAGTGCGAGAAAAATATCAACATTTTGGTTATAACACCAACAGACAAGTAAAATTAGGCAGCGTAAATTCTCCGCTGACACTAATTGTTAACTCCGTGCAGCGAAAAATAGAAATTGAGAAGATTTTAGTAGAAAATTCACTCGTTGCAAATATTGAAACTGATGCAAATCAGCAAGAAAATATCATTGAGTTAGATGCTATTTTAAATAAACCGACTACTCAAACCGTTATCCGAACACTGAGTCGCAACGAACCCTGCAATTGTGGCAGTGGCAAAAAATTTAAAAAATGCTGTGGTTCATAAAACCGTTATTAATAAAGGCTAGGTAATTGATGGTGATGGTGATGGTGATTTTGGAAGTAAAGATTGTTCAATCGATAACACTACTGTTTATGAGGCCTGTGTATATTTTTGATGCTAATTGACTAATGCACCTACTACAAATAAGCAATGATACATGGTTTAGTTGTGACAATAACGTCAGCACGTTCAATGTTGACAATACTGTTTTTGACTCTCAAGGTATAACCCGTTTTACCATAAAAGTTACAATTAGACTTATGTAAAGCCACCGACCAATATTTAAGGAATACAGATGGATAAATTTATGCAGGCTGCAATAGAGGAAGCACAAAAAGGATTAGCTGAAGGGGGGATCCCTATTGGCTCAGTTATAGTGCATAACAATAAAATTATTGGTCGTGGACACAACCGAAGAGTGCAAAACGGCAGCCCAATTTTACATGGTGAAATGGATGCGTTAGAAAATGCTGGTCGTCAGTCTGCGCAGACTTATAAAGAAGCAACCATTTATACCACTTTATCTCCATGTGCAATGTGTTCAGGAGCGATTATCTTATATGGAATAAGCCATGTAGTAATAGGTGAAAATTGCACTTTTATGGGTGAAGAAGCGTTAATCAAATCTAAAGGAATATCTGTCGAAGTCTTACAAGACCAGCAATGTATTAACTTGATGAAAGACTTCATCAGCACTAGACCTGAGCTTTGGAATGAAGATATTGGCGAATAAAAGCAAGGTAAATAAAAACACACTCAAGGTTAAAGGCTTTTAACATCAAGTTAATTATAAATACCTTTTACTAATTTTATTTTGCTAATGAAAATTTTTTATTAACTGACTATTTAATGGTCAATCATTACCAGAGGTAAGATTTAGGACTGTGTTTTTGATGCTTATTTTCTCTCAAAGAAATTCTAATCCTTCTTTAAACTGATAGGCTTAGCAACTAAATACATATTGTATATGTGTGTTTGCGTCTGGTATTCGCATGTCTTTTTGGCAAAAAATAAGTGATGCTTTAGCTAAAATTTCAATCTTCTTAACTTGTTTATCATAAAAATCACTACACTCTGCATAGTTAAAAGACTGCAACCAAACAAAAAATGCGAGCAATATTGAGCTGTAATATTGATAATTATTTATTAAATATAACTGCACTTTTTCAAATATTATATTTATCATTCATAATAAAGAGACTAACTCAATGTACCTTTCTACTGTGGCTAAAAAGACTCAGGCTAAAACTGTTTAGGCAGGCGAACATCACAATCTTCGTTTTATATCTTGAACATAGTAAAGATTTTTGACTATTCAATTTTGCTGTTTTCTTATGTTTAATGTGGTTTCATATTACTTAATAATT
>JBNMPD010000108.1:0-10340 GCA_051276225.1 Flavobacteriales bacterium | reverse complement strand
CTGGATACTTACGCTATATTTCCGATCCTGCATTAGAAAATTTGATTTACAAATACAACAGTGTTGTTGCTCACGTTTTATATTAAGAGACGAGTTTACAAATTTGGGCTAATGACTTGGAATTAGAATTACATAAAAATGAATTTAATGCTAATTGGCTTGAATTAGAGAGTAAACCCAACCGAAAATTACCTGATATAGTTGGAAATTATAGCAATGAACTTTATCAGCAACCTGGGCATAACATTACGCTTTCTCTGTTATTAAGAGGTCATCTTTTTCCGGCATTTTTAACAGGATTTTATGAAGAACAAATTACTGTTGGATTAGAACTGATAAAAGTCATTGACGAATACAAAAAATAACCTAGATATCTATGGTTATTTAATTACTATTTGGCAGTATTCGAGCATATTTATTATGAATGCCTTTAGAATACATTCATAAATTCTTTTTCATAAATTCAAAATCTAGTTTCATAGTTTTAAAGGGTGTTTTACATGGCTACAAATGGCAAAATAGTGGGCTAGTATTTTCACTGTTTTACCAGAAAGTTGAGTTGTATCATTTGAAATATTCACAACGTGCACAAGCCATTTCCCCCTTCTTTGCCATGGCTTTTAGTGAAAAAGCTTCCCGCTTGGAAGCCCAAGGTAAACACGTTATAAGATTGAATATTGGTGAGCCTGACTTTGGTGCGCCGCCCGACGTATTAGTGGCGATGCAAGAGCTTGCGAGCAATGCGCCCCTTCCTTACACTTCGGCACTTGGACTACCAGAATTACGTACTGCCATTGCAGGCTTTTATCAAACAACCCATCAAATTGAAATCGATCCAAAACGTATTGTTGTTACCGCAGGTGCATCGGCCGCTTTATTGTTATTAGCAGCCGCCTTCGTTGATGAAGGCGATAACGTGATTATGGCGGATCCCTCGTACCCGTGTAATAAACAATTTATCAAAAGTTTTGGTGGTAAGGTGCAATTGGTGCCGACCCAAGCCGACTCGCGTTTTCAATTAAATATGGGGCTACTTGAACAACATTGGCAACCCGGTACCCGAGGTTTAATGTTGGCCACTCCTTCTAACCCCACTGGCACAGCGGTAGCGGCTGATGAACTAGCAGCCATGTGCCAATTTGCTCGTAACAAAGGGGCGTGGCGAATTGTTGATGAGATTTATCTTAATTTGCATCATGGTGAAGCTGATTCACAGCCAATGAGTGTTTTATCATTTGATGATGAGGCCTTAGTGATCAACAGTTTTTCAAAATATTTTGGCATGACGGGTTGGCGATTAGGTTGGTGTGTGGTGCCTGAACGTGCAGTCGAAGTCATGGAAAGGTTGGCGCAAAATTATTATATTTGTCCGTCAACGTTGGCGCAAAAAGCTGCTTTGCAATGTTTTACACCCAGTTCTATTGCGTTGTGCGAATCACGTCGCGTATCACTTATTTCTAGAAAAAAGTTGGTGCTGGCTGGGCTACAAAAATGTGGTTTGCATGTGCCTGTTCATCCTGACGGTGCCTTTTATGTTTATATCGACGTGAGTTCCACTGGACTTTCTGCGATGACCTTTTGCGAACGGGTATTACAAGAGGTGCATGTTTCACTTACGCCTGGCAATGATTTTGGAGAATACCAAGGCGACCAGTATGTGCGTTTCTCATTTGCTTCTGCAGAATCCGAACTTAAAGAAGGTTTGCGTCGGCTTGCAGTATTTATGGGTAGTATAAATAGCAGATAACTATCAATAACTAACTATGAATATCTCAGGCCAAGGTGTATCTGTAAATCAATCAACGACTTTTGGACTTAGACCATTGTTTGGGATCGAGCAAATAACACGGTTTAAACTGTTCATATAGCTTGGAATGTTGGTGCTCTAGCAGGTGGGGCTTTTCAAAAAAGTGTTTGTTACCATGACAAAAAACTTGGCAGGGGAGGTGGCACCGTTGCTGTCAATCACACCGTTAACAGCATCAGCTAAATTTTGTTACTGCACACTGAACTTTGCACTGAATACTTGTAGCCACTGTTGACTGTAAATTTTGGGTGGCCAACCCATTCTTTGGTGAGGGTTTTGTGTTAATTATGTATCTGGAAATTCAATTAATCTGGCTCAGTTGTATAGTTTATACAACGCGTTTATGATTATTATATTGTGCAGTGTTAAAGCGCTGCAATGGTTGTTTGATTTGGACTTTTATTTTAAGGAATTCATGTAATGAAATATGTAGTGTTGACAGGTGCATCTTCTGGTATTGGCCGTGGATGTGTCAAAGTGCTTATTCAAAAAGGGTTTCATGTGTTTGGCTCTGTCCGCAAACAAGCCGATGCAGATAGTTTGCTTAAGGAATTTGGTGATAAGGTTACGCCACTGATTTTTGAGGCCACTGATGTTGCAGCGGTTAAAGAGGCCGCTGATAAGGTTAAAAGCATAGTCGGTGATACTATTTTATCTGGACTCGTTAACAATGCGGGTGTTGCTGTTACTGGGCCTATGATGCACATGCCTATTGACGAATTTCGCTATCAAATGGAGGTGAATACTGTTGGTCCAATCATTACGATTCAAGCGTTTTTACCATTGTTAGGTGCGGTAAATCCCCCCATAGAAAATCCAGGCCGAATTATCAACATTACTTCTATGGCTGGGGTACGAGCCGCTCCCTTTTTTGGTCCTTATTCTGCCTCAAAACATGCATTAGAAGCCATTTCAGGATCATTAAGGCAAGAGCTAATGCTGTATGGTGTGGATGTTATTATTATTGGACCTGGTGCAGTGGCTACACCTATCTGGAACAAGGCTAAACAAGTCGATAACAGCCAATATGATAATACAGATTATAAACAATCATATAAGAAGATGAATGACTTTATGAGTGCAATGGGACCGCAAGGTATACCGGTTGAAAAAGTGGGAGAATTGGTGCATCACACTATTACCACCGATAAACCAAAAGTGCGCTATGCCATAGCACCAAATATGTTGACTGATTGGATCATTCCACAAAACCTCCCTAAACGTGTATTAGATAAAATCATTGCTGGTAAGGTCGGTTTAAATAAATTAAAAAAGTAACTTAAAAAATAAGCGCTATCTGGGTGGGGTTAATTTTTGTTGGTGCCTTTAATTTTACTTTGAGGGTCGAGCAAGGTTAACCTAATATCACTTTTAGCCATCTTACAATGACTTTACGGCGATCCACAAACCACCTAAAACCAAGGTTTTTATAAATTTTGTTAGTAGAAATCATATGTATACTTATCAGGTTAACTGCGTAAGATTACCATCGATAAAAATTAACTAAATAAAGTATGTGAAATGAATGTTTTGTTGCGGGTAATACTTCGATTAACAGCACTAATCTGCATTCTGATAAGCTTAAGTAGCGTTGCTCAAGAAGAAAAACAAAAGCTATATTTTGATATGGATGAAAATGGAGGATGGGTTCCTTTCCTCACCGCAGCAGAGCCAGGAATGCCTGGTATCATGACTGAAATAACCAAGGCCCTTCAACGATATTCTAATGTAAAATTTGTACCCATTAAACTTCCTCAAAAACGAGCAAAGGTTGCATTAAAAGAAGGTACAGTAGATTTCGACTTTATCTGTCTAGAATGGCTAAAAAACGGTGTGGTTGGTCCAGAATATATCACCAGCGAACCTTTTTTTGAACTCACAGAAAATTTCGTTACGTTAAAGAAAAATGCGGCGTTATTCCCCACACGAGATTCATTTAATCAGAAACGCGTCGGGACTATTGCTGGGTACTTTTACTTTGATGATCATACTTTTATCCGAACAAATTTTCTCAATGAAAACCAGTTAATGTCAGGTTTGAAACATGAAAGATTTAAAGCCATTATACTGGAACAAGAAACCGCTAAACATTGGGCTAAAGTTAATGATGTGGATATCCATTTTGCAGCTTTGCACAGCAAAGGATACTTTCTAATGAGGATCAGAAAAGAATATCAAAGCCTTCTACCTGCGATAAATCAGGCCATCAGACAAATAAAAGCCTCAGGCGAACTTCGAGCTATCCTAGATAAGCACAATACTCAGATAAATATCTTTTAATTGACTGCAGATATGCAGAATAGGTACTTCGCTATTCCCCCGCCACTATAATAGAATGTAGATATATTCAATATCGGCAGTCACCTCCCAATGAACCAAGACCATAAATCCATTCCTGAAAAAGGATTACTTTTTAGTACAAAGGGCAAGGTGTCCGTTTGGGCATCACAATACCCTTACGCTGATATCCCTGATGATTATTTTGAAGAAACGTTTTCTAAAAAAGGTTCTCGAGCAAAAAATTGCTGGTCAGACAATTACAAAATTCGTTATTTCGATCCGAAACAAATGGAAACCAATGGTGCCCATACTGGCAGCATTGATATCCATGAAGCAGCTGGTGGGTGTTCTTGCTCAAGCTCTTATATTGTGAATTTGATGAGTAAAGCGAAAAAAAATAAGTTGCAGCAAGTGACCTGGATCATTTTACTTTTCGAACAGGAATACAGCATCAAACTAAGTGGCGTTGTTAAGGATGAATACACTACTTTTTTAGGTGCCTTTAATTATGACGCTTCTAGCGAAAGCCTGCTGGGTGAAGAAGATGAAGATGCAAATGAAGAAAATGAAAATGAAGATGAACATAAACATAAAGATGAACATAAAGAAGACCTAGATTAAATATGTTATTTTTGATCTCCTGAATCCAAGTCTTTTTCAGAACAGTTCTTGCAACAATTAGCTTAGGGTACAGACGGTGTGAGGGGGGCAGTCTGTGTAAAAAACAGGTTATGTAAGGTCACGTTCCTTGATTTTATTATATACAGCCACTGTGCTTATAAAATACTTTATATTATTGAAGCCAAGCATACTAAGTTTGATCCACATAAGTTTGCGACGAACTCCGCTTGTTTTTTTACTGATAAACATATTATTTAACCTGTAATCGGGTTTAAACGTGCCGCTTACCTGAAAGTAATTATATCGAAAACAATATGATAGATAGTAATAATTGATCTACTAGGCCATTGAACGCATCCAGTGCCGCTATATATTGCGTTTATC
Organism: Flavobacteriales bacterium; assembly: GCA_051276225.1. GTDB lineage: Bacteria > Pseudomonadota > Gammaproteobacteria > Enterobacterales > Alteromonadaceae > Paraglaciecola. The sequence goes on along the minus strand of JBNMPD010000108.1, from coordinate 5,248 downwards.
GAGGCGAGCTTGTGAAGCAAAAGCGCGCTATTGTGAGCAAGTTCAACGAAGATAGGCGCGATAATAGTGGTGCTGGACGGTATGGCTTATCCCGAGCTCAGGTTATTTATTACATGAACGATAAACTTAGCTTACAAACTACATGATTAAATGCAATGTCGCCCTGATATATTTTTGTCTGTGTCATTTATAAATGTTGCCCAAGCATGTCATGTGCCCGCTAGTGAAAAGGGCATATTCGTTGCTGACTTTGAATACATCGCTGATAGCCTCAGGTCTGATTCAGGTGTTGATGATAGTGTCGATATCACTGATGAAGCTGTTGAAAAGATTGGCGCAGTCCATTATGTTTCTTTGGTTCGAGTCAAGGCAACATTCTACTTAGAACATAGCTATCTATGGCCGCTTACCCGCGCTCCACTCAAATCAATGATTTAAATAATTCAGATCTGTAGAGAATTTTACAGGAAAATTAATCGATATTTGGTGGACTACAATGCGTATTTTTAAAATAATTCACTACTGTGAATAGCAGTATCTCCGGTGCAAACGTGTCACTCGAATCGATACCTTGTGTTGATATAAATAGTTCAGCTGAGCATGTGATGAACGACATTACTTGTATTATCCTGCAAATGATTGCTCCCGATACAAACATTGACGAAGCGTTGACAGTCATGAGATTAAGTAATAGAAAGTCTACATTATATGTTGGCACAGACACTCCGTTATTAGGCGTTATTAGCAGTTTTACTTTGGTAAGCCGAGTTGTGTTAATGATTGCAAACCGAAAGGGTATAACAAGATCTGAACTAACGGTGGCAGATATAATGAACCCAGTTTATAAAATGCCTGCTTTGCAGAAAAATCATGTTCTCAAGGCTTGCATAGTCGATATTAAGTAAACTATACAGAAACTTGGTGAAGCTCATATGTAAGTTATTGATGAAAGTAACAAAATTTGTGGCGTAATATCATCAACAGACATCAGTCGAGTTTTGGAGGAGCCTGTGTGTATTAATTCTACTGCACATTCGTTCAAGGATTGCTTTGATGTAATACATGAACACGAAGAAGTCATCTAACCCCTGCTCAGTTTGAGACTAAGATTTAGATTGCTCATATTGGCAGGGCTGCATTAGTAATAGCAGTCCTGCCTTTTTTATTCGAGGTGACTATTTATCATTCGGCATGATGTGAGCCGATGTTGTCATAATTTTGATTGATTAATATTAACCACCGTTTTAATTGACCGGTACTAGCCGCAGAGTACTTATGGTGTTGGCTGCTACATCGGCTTCACTAAAGTGCTGTTGTATATATTGTCCATTGATATATCTTTCAGACTGATCTTGATAATGTTGATCAAACAACACTCCACTTTGCCCAACAGGATTGATACCCAGTGAGTGGCTGGGGTCGGCAAAGTCAATGAGTCTGCGGGTTGAGGGGCCATATGCCACTGGCCAAGGCGCGGGACCAAGCTTATGTGACAGGTTATTTGGGGTTTCATGTCCACCGGGGGCTGCAAACTGGCCCACGTTGAACAGCTTATCTAGCGGCTTTTTTTGGCCCAGTGGGTGTCGATGGGTGAGGGTATGAGCTGCGCCCCACTTCCAGTTAGCCGTGTTGGCTCCCAAGGTGCTTCGCAGATGTTTAATACTTGCTTGCCACGCAACGTTGACTGTTTCTTCGCGGTCTTCGATAGCTGCTGTGTCGCGATTATCCCACCACGGCGAGTCGGACTCTTCTGCCAAGCGTGGTAAAGCAAAATCGATTACACGCGTACGAATTAACGTACCAAAAAAACGCTCACCCATCTCGTCTCGCATTGCCTCATATGAGAGTTGGTAAACAAACTGGTTAAAAATTGTAGGGGCAATGTCGTTAAGATTATGCTCTCCATCCCAGTTAATGAGTAGGTTCACTAGTGCTTGTTCATCGTTGCTGGCGGTTGCTTTTATGATAGGTAATAAAGGCTTGAGCAAGCGATGTGTATAGCCGCTGCCAGTGTCCAGTTGCAGTGCCTGACTGTTTTGTAGGTCCCACTGCACACTATTATCGGCTAAACGTTGCTCCAGTCGAATACCACGAGCGGGTAAATTGTAATAACCCGGTACCTCAATACCGCTGTCAGGAACAGGCTGATAATTAGCCGAAACAATATAGCCACGTGTTGGATTTTCTTCCTGAGGGTTATCAGTAAATGACACAAAACCCAGTTTGTCGGCTTCAAAACTACTGCCGTCGAGGATAAACGTAGGATCGACTCCGCTAGGACGCATAGGTAGCTTAGCTGCTGCCCACCAACCAATATCACCACTGGCATTGGCCCAGACTATGTTAAGCCCTGGCGCATGAATTTTTTCACTGGCTGCACGGGCCTTTACCAGTGTATCAGCACGGTTTAGCTGATAAAAGGCATCAAGGATCGGGTTCTCGGTTTCAAGAAACGCCCACCACATGGCGATGGGTGTTTTACCGGCATCTTCGCCAGCAAGTGTGGCAAGCGCATCATTGATGATGGGTCCGTGAGGTGAACGACGAAGGATGAGTGTAACAGGGGCTTCACCTTTGACCTCAATCTGTTCACTGCGACTTTGCAGCTCGACCCATCGGTCCTGATACCAAACCTGATTATTGTTATCAGGGTTGAGCTTTTCGGCAATGAGGTCTATGTCATCGTTTTGGAACATCGTAATACTCCAACCAAAGTCGAGATTGTGCCCAAGGCTGGCAAGTGGATTAAGCGCCTGATGATGGCCATATAGCTCGAATCCAGGGTAGGACAAGTGCGCTTCGTACCAGACTGATGGAACGGCAAAACCGATATGTGGATCACCTGCCAAAAGAGGCTTGCCACTTGCTGTGCGACTACCAGATACTGCCCAAGCGTTGCTACCTTCAAATTGCGCTAAACCACTATCTGTGAGTGCTTGTTGGCTAATATGGGCAAGGCGATTGAGGTCGCGCCAATCATCGTCTAACAGAACTGGTGGCACTACACCTTCTGGGTGCCAAGCCAAATCAAACACATTCAGGTAGTCAATGCCCAACTGGTCACGTACATAGGTCAGTACTGGCTCGGTTCGAAAAGCAGCAGCAAAACTGTAAGCCATATAACCGGCGACACTGAGTGTATCTGCAGCGGTGAAATTACGCTTTGGAATACCCAGAATATCAAACTCCAGAGGTGCAGGGTGAGTGTTCTGGTATTGGTTGATACCATCTAAGTAGGCTGTAAGGGCTTTACTAGCTAGAGTATTGTGGTCCATCTTGGCCACATAAGCATCAGCATGGGCGCGAATGCCTAGAGTACGAAACAAACGGTCGGAATCGAGCAGCTTTGGCCCAAGTATGGCCGCTAATTCACCTCGCGCTAAACGACGCACCATCTCCATCTGAAACAGACGGTCTTGGGCATGCACATATCCAAGAGTGCGATACATGTCGATTTCGTTCTGCGCTTGAATATGGGGTACCCCCCGCTCATCGTAACGCACGTTAACCGGCGCTTGCAGATTGACAAGGCTGACTTCACCACTTCGCAGCGGTTGTTTACTATAGAAGTACCAAGTTCCAGCTATGCCAGCAATGGTAAAAATAATAACAAAAAATTTCAGGATGAGCTGCATGGGTCGGTACCGTATTTATAGGGTTAGAGAATAAGTACAACATAACACCGAAGGTTTGTGTAAGTTAAATTAAAAGCCTTTAACGTGGTCAACCTAATGCGACTCCCATACCCAACACCAACATCGAGATAGATAACTTGTTAGATTAGCGCTACATTAAACAGTAGAAGCATTCATATAATGCTGGGGATTAAATCCGAAGTAAGCAAATAATTCAAAAACTTTATAACTAACCCTATTATTGTTAAAACAAATATGGTGCATTATTATTAAGCTAAGGACCATATTTTACAACATGGCTTTCGAGAAGTTCAGGGATATTAACGGATGATTTTTATTTTAATGATTTAAAAATAAACCTGTAAAATTTTTGATAGTTAAAGTCAACTTAATGATGTGATTACAAAATGTAGCTAAATTTTTTGTGAAAGCTATTATTCAAAGCTGCTATTGAGAGTTGTCTGGGATAATTTCTTTGATTAATCTAAATAGTGGTCAGTCTTTTGTTGCCTAATTTAGTCATTCGAATATTTACATAATAAAGTGTCATATTACGAGAACCAACACGCTTGGTTTGTTAAGAGTCACGACAAAAAGTGAAACAAATGAAAACCTGTATATTGATTATTTTTTTATCAACTTTTTATTCATTTATAAGCTCAGCTCAAGCTCGAAAACCGTTTTTATTAACTCATATTGTGTATCCGGATCTTGAGGACTATACCCAGCTTTTTGTTGATATTTATACCGAGTTGGGCTTCAAAGTGGAGCTGATTCCTACTCCTTCTTTACGGGGTCTAATTTTACTCAACGACGATGTTGTAGATGCTGATGTATTACGACTAAACGTAATAGCAGAAGAATATCCCAATGTGATATTGGTGCAACCGGAATTAAAACGGGTCAGTTTATCCTTAATTTGCGCTAAGGGCATGCCTTGCAACCGAGGTGTCTTAGCAGATAAAAAAATATCTGTATTAGCAAACAGTAGGATGCTTGAGCTTCTTGACCCAGGAGAATTCAAATCTATTCAGGTAGATAACGAATTATTCTCTAGCGTTATCAATATGCTCAAGGCCGACCGATATTTCTATGCAATATATGTGGTAGATGAAGTGATAAAAAAACATTTTTATCAGGATTTTCAAATAGTAGAAATAAAAAAAATCTCAATTAGTCATGTTATTCATAAAAAACATATTGCTTTGCTGCCGCAGATACAAGAAAAAATACGCAATAAACTACCTGATTTTAATCGCAAGCGGTTAGGAAACAATAATAATTTAGGTCAACAACCTTAGTCCATACAAGCTGACCTAATTGATTGCTGCTGCCGATTAAGCAAACAGTGAAACGGCAAACCTTTTGGCACCAGCTACCACAACCCGACAATCAGCTTTTACGTTTTCAAAGAGTCATACTTTTTTCATTATGCGCAAACATGATTTTAATTGAGTGGGATTATTAGAAATGTACGACGCTGCACTTAAATATCACATTATCGCCAAAGTGTTTGAGGCGTTTTATCGGAAGGCGACGAAGGCTATTACCTACACGGCGAGCCATGAGTAATATTTTGATGTTCAAGAGTTGGAAATCCCCCATTAAACCTT
>JBNMPD010000107.1:0-10392 GCA_051276225.1 Flavobacteriales bacterium | reverse complement strand
CGTCAGTTATAGTAGTGGTATTAATATTAGAAAAACAACAGCCTACAAATTAATTAAGCAACTATATGAATTCTGAATTTAATCAAAACCACCTCGACCGTATTAATCAGTTGCTTAAAATGTATCCCTCTCTTATGGATGCGTATCACAAGTTAGAACCATTCGTGTTAGGCCTTATTAACGCAGAACGTATGAGTATTTTTCAGCGCCGCAGACAACATCAAGATTTAGTAGCACGTTTTAAAACTGGTAAAGAAACCCGCGAAATTAAAGTTCCCATTAGCCCTATGTCGATTGCTGGCTACGTAGCATTGAGTCAATTACCCCTCATTATCAATGACCCCTACAATAAAGAAGAACTTGCAAGTATCCATAAACGTTTAAACTTCGAAGATAAATTTGATAAAGGTTCAACGTTTAAGACACGCAATATTATTTGTATACCGATCCTTGATTCTGGCGTCTTGATGGGCGTGATGCAGATTATCAATAAAAAAGATGCTGCTTTTACTGAAGGAGACCTGACCCTTGCCAATGCCATCTCAGAAATAATAGGCAAAAAGTTTCGTTATGAGTTAGGTGGCACTAGTCAGCCTTTTGATTATTTGGTACACCGCAAGCTTCTTGCTGAAAAAGAGCTAAAAAAACTGCAAGAAACCAGTCACGACAATAGGCAGTTAGTGCAACGCCTAACATCTGAGCACAGAATACCAGAGGAAGACTTAGGCAATGCGTTATCAGTTCATTTTCAGGTACCATATGTAGCCTATCTACCAGATAAATATCATCTATTTCAAAGTGACAGCAAACTCAATCTGTCTTACCTAAAACGTAACTTTGTGGCCGTGTTAGCAGACGTAAAAGACAACCCTGTTGTATTGATGGCTGAACCCAATAATGCCACTTTATTAATGGAAATTGAAAGTGCTTTAGGTATAGACAGTTATGAGATTTCAGTCAGCTTACCTAACACCATTTTACAATATCTAGGTGAAGCGGCTGGCGGTGGGTCTGGCCCTGGTGCGATGGATGAAATACTTGATGAGATTGGTACCAATACAGATGAAATTGACGTTCAATCTGATGAGATGTCTGACGATGCCCCAGCAGTAGTCAGGTTAGTCAGTCGCGTACTACATGATGCAAAACGTTTAAATGCCTCGGATATTCATATTGATCCTGAAAAAAATGCGCCCACTCGAGTACGTATGCGAATCGATGGAGTATGCAGAGACGTCACCCAAGTACCTGCATCACATCATAGTGCGGTGATTGCTCGGATCAAGATTATGTCGAATCTGAATATTGCTGAAAAGCGTGTACCTCAAGATGGCAAACTATCTTTCAGAATGTCGGGGCAATTAATTGAAGTGCGAGTAGCGACTATTCCCACTATTGCCGGCGAAGGCGTCGTTATGCGGATATTGGCTGCAGGTGGTGCGATGCCTATGAGTAAGCTGAATTTATCGCCACGTAATCACGAAAAAACTCTTGAGCTGGTGCAAAAGCCTCACGGCATAATATTAGTCGTTGGGCCTACTGGTTCTGGTAAAACCACCACATTACATGCTGTATTAGGACACATCAACACACCAGAAAAGAAAATTTGGACAGCGGAAGATCCTGTAGAAATAACCCAACCAGGCTTACAACAAGTGCAAGTCAGCCCCAAGATTGGCTTCACATTTGCCAATGCATTAAGAGCGTTTTTACGTGCAGATCCTGACATAATACTCATTGGTGAAATGCGTGATAAAGAAACAGCTCATGCTGGCATTGAGGCATCACTTACTGGGCACTTAGTGTTTTCTACACTGCATACCAACTCCGCTCCAGAAACTATTTCTCGTTTGTTGGACTTAGGACTGGATCCTGTTAATTTTTCTGATGCTTGTGTGGGTATTTTAGCGCAACGTTTGATTAGAACTATCTGCGCCAGTTGTAAAGAAAAGTACCTTGCAAGCGAAAGTGACATAGCATTCATTAAACGCCAATATGGTCATGAATTTATCGAAGAGCTTAATTTACCTGAAAAACTCATGTTATATAGAGGCAAAGGTTGTGATGAGTGTGGTGATACCGGTTATAAAGGTAGAACCGGTGTGCATGAATTATTAGCCATGACTGGAGAATTACGTTCTCTGGTTTATAAAGAAGCCTCTGTGCACGATATGAAAGCCCAAGCTATGCATGATGGCATGCGTACACTAACTCAAGATGGCATATTAAAAGTATTAAAAGGTGATACTGATATCCCACAAATACAAATTGTTAGTGGTACTGGTTAAGCCGATAGCCTTGTATTTAACTCAACATAAAACTTATACAAATGGATGGAAATCAGCACAAAAATGATCCTAACGTTGCTACTGTGTTGTTTCGTATACACCCATCCCTTTTTAAAAAGATACATTATCAGTATGTCTGTCTTGCGGATATTAGCCACAATGCTAATGTGTTTTACCTAAATTACTCAGTCTCAATATAAATCTAAAAACAAATAAAATTCAAGGGAACCAATATGATAAACCTAAAAAAGACTCTGCTACACGCAGCGGGTTTAGCCGCACTGCTTAGTTTTTCCTGTGCTGCATTGAGTCAAACCAATCAGGATTTGGAGCAAACATCTACTGATGAAACGCAGGATAAAAAAGACTGGGATGTGCTCAGCCCATCTTTCGACTTAGCGGCTGTATCAATCGATACGGATCAAACAACCTGGTCAAGTTTAGATGTGACCCCTGATGGCAAACAATTTGTTTTCGATATGCTTGGAGATATATACATCACAGGTATAAAGGGTGGTAAAGCCGAGGCGCTGACACAGGACTTTGCATGGAATATTCACCCTACTGTTAGCCCAGACGGAGAAAAAATAGCGTTTATCTCTGACAGAGGTGGCCTGTCTAACCTTTGGTTAATGGACAAAGACGGTAGCCATTTAAAACAGCTCAGCAAAGAAAAAAACAACTTGATCCATTCGCCTAAGTGGAGCCCTGATGGGCAATATATAGCAGTGAGCAAAGGCATCATGTCGAGTCGTAGTATTCCAGCGGGTGAAATTTGGCTTTATCACCATTCTGGCGGTGACGGACTGGCTATTAAAGAGCGAGTAAATGGTAAAGTAGACCAAAAGAACATTGCTGATCCTGCTTTTTCTCCCGACGGTAAATATCTGTACTTCACCCAAGATATTACGGGAGGTAGCACTTTTAGTTATAATCGCGACCCTCTAAAAGGTATTTTTGCTATCACCCGATACGAATTATCCAATGGTGAAGAGGAACGTTTTGTCGGTGGCACTGGCGGCGCGGTGGTGCCAACTCCTTCTCCAGACGGAAAACATCTAGCTTTTATACGCCGGGTTAAAGAAAAAACAGTCCTTTTTGTTAAAGACTTGGTGACGGGTATGGAAAAACCACTCTATATGAACCTTGAACGAGACATGCAGGAAGGCTTTGGCTCAGAAGGATATTTCGCCTACTTTGATTGGACACCTGACTCCAATCACATCGTTTTCTGGACGGGTGGTAATTTTCATAAGTTAACCGTCAAAGACCAGTCTATTGTTACCATACCCGTGAATGTCAAAGCTGAACTTAAGTACGCTGACGCGGTGCGTTTTGACGTAGATGTCGCTCCTGACAGTTTTCCTATCAAAATGACACGTTGGGCACAAAAGTCTCCTGATGGAAAATCAGTGTTGTTTCAAGCGTTAGGTAAGCTGTATGTAAAAAATATCAAAACAGGAAAAACCTCTCGTCTAACCAAACAAAATGATCACGATGAACTTTATCCACGTTACTCAAATGACGGTAAAAGTATTGTTTATACCACCTGGAATGATCAAGATTTAGGCTCAGTCAGAATAATTAAAGCACTAGGCGGTAAAGGAAAGAGGCTAACAAAGATGCCTGGTCATTATATCGAACCTAGTTTTTCAACTAATGGAAAATTAGTGGTCTACGATAAAGTCACAGGTGGTTATTTACTCAGCCCTGAGTATTCAGTTGAACCGGGTATTTATGTTGCAAATGTTAAAAGTGGCGAAACTGAACGTATTGCTAAGTCAGGCTCAGCACCCCACTTTGCCGGTGATAACTCGCGTATTTATCTCACCACATCAGTGTCAGGTAGTGATTATTCTGAAACACAATTAATCAGTATCGATCTGAATGGTAAGGATAAACGCGAGCATTTATACGGTGCCGATAAAGTAACTGAATATCGTTTATCTCATAACAAAAAATGGGTGGCTTTTGTACATCAATATAATGCCTATGTAGCCCCTTTTGTAGATACTGGTAAACGCGTTAATATTGGTCCAAACATGTCTTCTTTGCCGGTCAAACAAATATCAAGCCGTGCTGGTGAATACTTAACTTGGAGTGCCGATAACCAATCCGTTAGTTGGTATCACGGTGCAACTTTCTATGAGCGAAAATTAAAAGATGCCTTTGCTTTTTTTGCCGATGCGCCAGAAGAGTTACCAGAACCAGTAAGTGAAGGTATTGACTTATCTTTTCAACAAAAATCAGACAAACCATCAGGTTACAAAGCCTTAGTAGGTGGCACAGTGGTAACCATGCGTGATGCAGATAGGCAGCGAGAAGTAATTGAAAACGGTGTGGTATTGATCAAAGACAATAAAATTGTAGAAGTAGGTCAATCTGGAGATGTGAAGATTCCTGATGAAGCGTTGCTTATCAACACCAAAGGCAAAACTATATTGCCAGGTCTTATTGACACTCATGCGCATGGTTCACAAGGCAGTAATGAGATCATACCGCAGCAAAACTGGAGCATGTTTTCTAACTTGGCATTTGGTGTGACGACTATCCATGACCCATCAAACGATACCACAGAGATATTTTCAGCTGCTGAATTACAACGTGCAGGAAAAATAATCGCACCAAGAATTTATTCCACCGGGACAATTTTATATGGTGCTGAAGGGCTTGGCTATAAGGCCATCATCAATAGTTATGACGATGCTCTTTTCCATATACAAAGATTAAAAGATACTGGGGCAATTTCAGTCAAAAGTTACAACCAACCTAGACGTGATACTCGTCAACAAGTTTTAGCTGCAGCTAAAGAGCTTGGCATGATGGTAGTACCAGAAGGCGGAGGTAAGTTTCAGCAAAATATATCAATGTTAGTGGATGGTCATACAGGTCTTGAACATTCATTGCCAATTGCCAAAGGTTATGATGATTTAACCGCTTTATGGTCAGCCACAAAGTTTGGTTACACCCCAACATTTGTTGTTTCTTATGGTGGCATGATGGGCGAAGAATATTTTTATGATAAAACCGAAGTATGGAAAAACCCGCGTTTAATGCGTTATACCCCAAGCTTTTTGGTAGATCAACGTTCAATTAGACGTCCTACTGCACCAGATAATCAATACAACCATGTTGCTGTCGCTGAGTATGCCAAAACACTGCGAGACAAAGGCGTCAGTGTGCATATTGGTGCCCATGGACAAAGAGAGGGGTTAGCCTCTCATTGGGAGTTATGGATAATGAATCAAGGTGGATTTACACCTTGGGAAGCACTTCGAGGAGGCACCATTGACGGCGCAACTCACTTAGGTATGGACAAACAAATAGGCAGTATTGAAGTAGGTAAAGTTGCCGACTTAATGATCATAGATGGGGACGTACTGAGCGACATACGCCGCAGTGAATATGTTGAATACACTGTATTAAATGGCCGTGTGTATGAAGCAGCAACCATGAATGAAGTAGGTAGCAAAGAACAACGTAAACCGTTTTTCTTTGAACAAAATAACCAACTGTTTATGCCTAAAGCGACGCAACAAACCGTTGACGCGAAGGCCCAAAAGTATCACTGGGTACATTAACTTTCATGCCTATGTACCTTACTCAGGAAGCCTAATCAAATCGGGAAGGCGTGGCTCTTTAAGTCATTATTTGTATTACTTTTGGGGTAACTATAATTTAAGCCTTGGAAATAAGAGGTTTTATTATCTCAACTTCACACTACCTGAGCCAACTGCATAGGCATGTTAACTTTTTTCACTGTTTGCCCTTTCAATATTTTGATAGGGCAAACTATTTAAAACGTCAAATGAAATATCAATATATGAAAAAAAATTTAGTTTGGGATATCCCAGTCAGACTATTTCACTGGTTATTAGTGCTGTGTTTATTTGGGCAATGGTTGACCACAGAAGTGTTAAATGATGCCATGGACATCCATTTCTATATTGGACATTTCACCTTAGGGCTGATTATTTCTCCCTTAATATGGAGGTTGTTGGCACTATGTACGCCAAATTTAATAGTTTTATCTCGGGCTCTATGACAATCTTGGCCTATTTACGAAGTGTTACGGCTAAACAACATATCTTGAGTATTGGTCACAATTCTGTGGGTGGACTGATACTACCTACTGTCATAATACTAGTAGGATTACAGGCAATCAGTGGTCTGTTTACAACAGACGACATAGTTTACTCGGGTCCATATTATGATAGTGCTAACACCAAAATTCAAGAATGGATGCAGTGGTTACACCATAATATTTTCGACGTACTGTTAGCGATTATTGGCTTACACTTGGTGGCCATTGGGTGGTATTTAGTTTTTCTTAAACACAACCTGATAGGGCCAATGTTAGATGGTAAAAAAGCAGTAACACAAAAATAAGGCATCGAACATTCTCAACTTATTAAGGCCATATTGATAATGTGTTTAGTGGCGATATTTGTGTATTGGTTGGTAGAGATAAATCCGCCTCCAATGCAAGAGGGTTAATATTATTAGAAGCAAGTAGGTCACTCGGCACCTGTTAAATTGCTTTTAAATATTAATCTTTTTTATAATTGTCGTGACAACCTTTACAGCTTTTGAATAGCTGCTTAATTGCAGGTTTAAACTGACTTGTATCACCCCCCATAGCGACCTTATTTAAATTGCTTGCCGCAGCAGTCAAATTACTTACCTTGTCGTTAAAATCTGCTTGATTTCCCCAAATCTTATCTAAAGCTTCTGTCTTAACATCAAAACTGCTAGTTTCAGTTTTAAAATAGTCTTCCAATTTTAAAGATAGTTGTCCTAGTCGCAACGAATTAGTTTTCATCGTTTTCACGTCAAACGGTATGGCAACTTTATTTATGACCCCTAAAGCACCTACGTTGTTCTTAACAAGTTTTAAAATAGCTTGTCAAAACTGTGTCACATCTTTGGCTTGTTTCCCCGATTTAGTGGGTTCTGCAAACACAGAAAATGTGCTTAACATTGCGCTACCTATTAATAATAATGCTATTGCCCTGTTTTTAATATTGCCCTCTCCAATGGTCAAAGTTAATTAAATGTATTTAGAATAATCTGCCATCACGACCATTTTCTGTAAACCGTTACATGAGCTAAAAACCTGTAGCAAGATGACAGATAATAATTTAGAAAAATTGTTCACTATCCGCTTAAATCTAACGATACCGTTACTAATTAAGCACAATATTTCTGCTGTACCTACTAATTATGCGATTTGGTATAATTATGCTTCTTACTGGTCGCCTGAATTAAAAAGCTCAACTGATCATGTTTTGGAGTATAAAAAGGCACTTTATGAAGCAAAACGCTTGGACATAATTGTGTCGTGTTAATAACATACCCTACTTCCAGTCGCGTCTCCTCAAGATAATATTTAACAGACTTAAGTAGCTCTCATTTATCTGACTCTTCTTTTTTATATCTAAAATAAATCTGCATGTTTTGTGATATCAAATTTAAAGAAAGGAGAAATTAAGGAAAATGAAAACTCACTAATAACTAACATCTTGTGCCTTACTTCATATAACGAGCCCTTAACAATAAGACGTCCTATCAACGGCAAAATTTACAACCTTGGCCTAGGTTTTAATTTTTGTATATTAATGGGTTCTTCGACAGCTAAGTATCAGTTATTGAATTACGCTGCTGAAGTAACGACATGAGAAGTATGAGAGGGTCATTCCCCATTTTATACTTGGTATTTTAAGGGGCTTGACTGCTCGTGGGACAAATATCATTGAAAGAAAATAAGTTTTAAAAACAGAGGGGTTTCCTGTGTTTTCTGTTCACCACATTAAGATTAAATAGAAACAACATGCTAAAATAATTATGGTTTTTAATTTATTATTTTATATACAAAAGAAAATCGGCATCACGTCGAAATATCTTGTATAATCTTGCGCAATTTTTACTCATACTGAAGTTGGAATAATGACAGATTTAGCAAAGTACAGAAACATCGGTATTTTTGCCCACGTTGACGCGGGTAAAACAACTACTACAGAAAGAATCCTTAAACTTACTGGTCAAATACATAAGACTGGTGAGGTCCATGACGGTGAATCAACTACCGATTTCATGGAGCAAGAGGCCGAGCGCGGTATTACTATCCAGTCTGCAGCAGTAAGCTGTTTCTGGAAAGACCATCGCTTCAACGTCATTGATACTCCTGGACACGTCGACTTCACAGTTGAAGTATACCGTTCACTTAAAGTACTAGACGGCGGTATCGGTGTATTTTGTGGTTCTGGTGGGGTTGAACCTCAATCAGAGACTAACTGGCGTTATGCGAATGACTCAAGAGTTGCGCGTATTATTTTCGTCAATAAATTAGACCGCATGGGTGCTGATTTCTACCGTGTTGTTGCTCAAACTAAAAAAGTGCTTGGTGCTAACCCGCTAATCATGGTTTTGCCTATTGGTATCGAAGATGATTTTGTTGGTGTGGTTGATCTTCTTACTCGCAAAGCATACATCTGGGATGACACTGGTCTTCCAGAAAACTACGAAATCACTGATGTGCCTGCAGACATGGTTGATAAAGTAGAAGAATATCGTGAAATGCTCCTTGATATGGCGCTTGAGCAAGACGATGACCTGATGGAAAAATATCTTGAAGGCGAAGAACCCTCTTTGGAAGAAATCAAACGTTGTATCCGCAAAGGCACACGTACCATGGAGTTATTCCCAACTTATTGTGGTTCTGCATTTAAAAACAAAGGTGTTCAAAACATTCTTGATGCCGTTGTTGATTACCTGCCTTGTCCAACAGATGTTGATCCACAACCTCTTACAGACGAAGAAGGTGAACCTAATGGTAAGTTTGCAATTGTTTCTGCAGCAGAAAGCTTCAAAGCCTTAGCATTCAAAATCACAGATGACCGTTTTGGATCACTTACTTTCGTACGTATTTACTCAGGTACACTGAAGAAAGGCGATACTATCCTTAACGCTGCTACAGGTAAATCTGAGCGTGTTGGTCGTATGTGTGAGATGCAAGCAGAAGACCGTAACGAGTTATCATTTGCACAAGCGGGTGACATCATCGCTATCGTGGGAATGAAAACTAACGTTCAAACTGGTCACACATTATGTGATCCGAAAGACCCTATCATCTTAGAAGCCATGGTTTTCCCTGAGCCGGTTATCTCTATCTCTGTTACACCAAAAGATAAAGGTTCAACTGAGAAAATGGGTATTGCTATCGGTAAAATGGTTGCAGAAGATCCTACTTTCCGTGTTGAGACTGACCAAGATTCAGGTGAAACAATCCTTTCGGGCATGGGTGAGCTTCACTTAGATATTAAAGTAGATATCCTTAAGCGTACTTACGGTGTTGAATTATTAGTAGGTGAACCTCAGGTCGCTTACCGTGAAACAATCACTAAAGAAATCGACGATTCTTACACTCACAAGAAACAGTCTGGTGGTTCTGGTCAATTTGGTAAAATTGATTATCGTATTAAGCCTGGCGAAGCAAATACTGGTTTCACTTTTGTTTCTAAAGTTGTTGGTGGTAACGTTCCTAAAGAATTTTTCCCTGCTATTGAAAAAGGCTTCAAGAGCATGATGGGTACAGGTGTTTTAGCTGGATTCCCAGTACTTGATGTTGAAGTAGAATTGTACGATGGTGGTTTCCACGCAGTTGATTCATCAGCGGTTGCATTTGAAATTGCTGCTAAAGGTGCATTCCGCCAATCAATCCCTAAGGCCGGTCCTCAGTTGATTGAACCAATTATGAAAGTTGACGTATTTACGCCTGACGATCACGTTGGTGATGTTATAGGTGATTTAAACCGTCGTCGTGGCATGATTAAAGATCAAGAAGCGGGTGTTACAGGTGTTCGTGTTAAGGCTGACATTCCTCTTTCAGAAATGTTCGGTTATATCGGAACGTTACGTACTATGACGTCTGGTCGTGGTCAGTTCTCCATGGAATTCTCTCATTACAATCCTTGTCCGCAAAATGTGTCAGAGAAAGTAATTGCAGAGACCAAAGAACGTAACGCTGCTGCTAAGAAGTAAATACTTCTAACCCATTAAAGAGCCCCAGTAATGAGAATTAATGGGGCTTTTTTGTTATGGTGGG